>NZ_SMLA01000004.1:0-237141 GCF_004349225.1 Saccharopolyspora karakumensis | reverse complement strand
CGCGTTACGTGCACGTGGTGGGTGAGTTCCCGATGACGGTGACCGGCAAGGTCCGCAAGGTCGAGATGCGCGAAGAAGCGCGCCGCCTCCTCGACCTGTAGCGCGCCGGGGACCCGGAATACCGCAGCCATCGGGTGACGGATTGCTGCGGTATTCCGGGTCCTCCCGGGCGTTCCTCGGTGGGGTGGCGGGTCGACAACGCCACCCCGATCACTCATCCGCGGAGTTTTTCCAGCTCTGCGGCGTCTTCGGCGCCGAAGCGATCTTCGAGGGCCTCCGGTTCGGCGTCGACGTCGATCTGGGCGAGCGGCATGCCCCTGGCGCTGGAGATCGCGCCGAGGCGCCGGGTCGCGCGATCCGAGGCGTAGGCGGTGAGCTCGTCCTTGTCGAGCGCGAACGGCAGCTCCTCGGGGGCGTCCGCCGGCTTCCACTGCACCTGCGCGATGGCGTGCGGGAGCAGCGTGGCCATCTGGTCCTCGACCACCGACCAGTTGCTCTCGTCGGCGGCCACGTGCCTGCGGCAGGTGAAGGTGCCCCAGGCCATGTGCCTGCGCTCGTCGTCGCCGATGCGCTTGATGACCTGCTGCATGCCCGGCAGGATCCCCCGGCTCACGCAGATCTTGTGCCAGGCGTAGTAGCCGGTGAGCGCGAGGGTCCCCTCCACCACGTGGTTGTAGGTGACCGAGGCGCGGACCTGGTTCTCGGGGCTGGGGTCGGTGTGCAGCGCCTGCAGCGTCTCGGGCAGGGCCTTGTAGAAGATCTCCCGGTAGCCGGGGTTCTCGGCGACGTACTCGTGCAGGTCCTCGGTGAGCCCGACGGCGTCCATCCAGAGCCGGAACACCTGGGTGTGCTTGGCCTCCTCGAAGCAGAACTGCGTCAGGTACATCTCGTCGCCGAAGCGCCCCTCGGCGGCCATCGCGGCCATGAACGGCTGGAGGTCCTGGGTGACGGCTTCTTCCCCGGCGATGAACTGCGCGCACAGCCCGGCCACGCCGCGCTTCTCGTCGTCGTCGAGGCGCTGCCAGTCCTCGGCGTCCTGGCTGAAGTCGATGTCGGCGGGGTTCCAGAACTTCGCGTTGCCCTTGGTGAACAGTCGCAGCGGGAGCGATTCCCAGTTCAGGCCGTGGGCTCGCAGGGAGTGGAAGCTCTCGCGCTGGGCGGGGTGCGTGCTCGTCATTGAACGACTCCAGCTCGCCGGGATGTGAGGTGCGTTACTCCCAGTTTCGGTACTGGACAGTTTCGCGTCAAGGCCGGTCCGAACGTGTCCGTAAGGTGAAGATGATGGACGAGAGCAGCGCACTCACGGTCGGTTTCGACCTGGACATGACCCTGATCGACCCGCGGCCCGGCATGGTCCGCGCCTTCGACGCCCTCAACGAGGAGTTCGGCACCGAGCTCGACGGGGAGCACTTCGCCGCACACCTCGGGCCGCCGCTCGAGGACGTGCTGCGCGGTTACGGCTTCGACGAGCCGATGGTCAAGCGCCTCGCCGCCCACTTCCGCTCGATCTACCCGACCGTCGTGATCGACGAGACGGTCGCGCTGGCCGGGGCGGCCGAAGCCCTGGAGGCCGTGCGCGCCGCCGGTGGCCGGACGCTGGTGGTCACCGGCAAGTACGAGCCCAACGCCGCGCTGCACCTCAAAGCCCTGGGCTGGACCGTCGACCGGCTCGCCGGCGGCGTGTTCGGCGCGGGCAAGGGCGAGGTGCTGCTGGCCGAGGGCGCCGACATCTACGTGGGCGACCACTACGGCGACATCGTCGGCGGCCACACCGCCGGGGCGATCGCGGTGGGCGTGGCGACTGGGCCCTACTCGGCCGCCGAGCTCAGCGACGCCGGTGCCGACGTGGCGCTGGACGACCTATCCGGATTCCCCGCCTGGCTGGCGACCCGGGTCTGAGAACCGTCCGCGGCGGTGCGAGCCGAGCCACGCACCTACCGTCGGGCGCGGACCACGGTCGCGATCACGCCGAAGATCAACCCGGCCGGGCACAGCAGTGCGACGATGCTGATCCACGCCGGCAGGTCTTGATGGCCGGTCGCGAAGAGCGCGAAGATCAAGACGATGGCCAGCAGACCGATGCCGAACATCGCGATCGAGATCGGGAGGACTGCGGATCTTGGTGAGCTGCTCGCCATGTGAGCAGCGTATTCACACCAATGCTGTGGCCGGCAACCGGCCTCGGCCCATAAGGATGGGTGATTTGGTCCACCTTCGCGGTACGCTTGGTGGGACGCGTCCCGGCGCGCGCACCTGCGTGGCGTTAACGGGGCGCTTTCGTCGTGACGGGGCTGTTGCCGCGTCGCGGTGGGAAGAACGGCAGGGAGATCGTGACCCGGTCAACGGGTCAGCGCATTCGACAGGGAACGGTGAGGACAGTGCCGACCGGCAGGGTCAAGTGGTTCGACTCGGACAAGGGCTTCGGCTTCCTGACCCAGGATGGCGGGGAGGACGTGTACGTGCGTTCCTCCGCGTTGCCATCTGGTGTGGATGCGCTCAAGACCGGCCAGCGCGTCGACTTCGACATGGCGCAGGGCCGACGCGGCCCGCAGGCGTTGAAGGTCAAGTTACTGGACCCGCTGCCCTCGGTCACCGAGGCGCGCCGACGTCCCGCCGATGAGTTGCACGGCATGGTCGAGGACATGATCAAGCTCCTCGAGCTCAAGGTTCAGCCGGACCTGCAGCGAGGCCGCTACCCCGACCGCAAGACCGCCAAGCGCATCGGTGAGGTCGTCCGAGCGGTCGCGCGGGAACTCGATCCCGGCGGCAACTGATCGGTCTGCGCAGGAGCGACCCGCGGTCGTCCGAGCGAAGCCGTGCAGGAAGCGGAATCTGACACGCCTTCTGGGCCGGGAGCCGGTGCACGGGTCGGCTGTCCGCCCCGGAGGACGTGTCAGAACCCGCGGGGGCACCGGGGTGCGGACGAACCACCTCCGGTGCTCGCCCGACGTGCCTCACTGCTTGACGTTGAGGACCCAGCTGCCGCCGATGCCGAAATCGACCCCGCCGTCGGCGCCCTGGCTCAGGACCGCTGAGAACTGCTGGACCTCGACGTGCTCGATGCGGGCGCCGTCCGGCGGCAGTTGCAGCGTGTAGGAGTGGCGCGAGTCCGGGGTGAACACCGGGCTGCGGCCGTCGAGCTCCTGGCCGTTGAGCCCGCGGTACAGGAAGACCACCTGCCACGGGGCGCTGGCGACCTCCGCCGGCACCGAGATCTGCAGCGGGTCGCGATCGACCATGCGCAGCTCACCGACAGCCTCCGGCTTCGGGGGCGAGCACTCCTGACCGGTCGGGTCGCAGTACTGGGCGGCCTCGACCGCCACCGCGTCGCCGTGCGAGTAGAAGGTCACCTGCGGTTGGCTGGGGGAGGAGCAGCCGGCGGCGAGCCCGACGGCGGCCACCACCAGCAGCGGCTTCAGTCCACGATGCACGGCCAGAGCTTACGACCCGGCACTCGAACGGGCGGTGGCCGGTGCGCCCGCCGAACGTCTCCGCCGCCGCGACAGCGCCCGCAGCGGGATCGCCGGGACCAGCGTGCCGCCGCGCCCGCGCAGGATCGTCTGCGCCAGGACCAGTGCCAGCAGCGCGGCGATCACCACGAACCCGATCCAGTACACCGGTGGCAGCAGCACGCCGAGCGCGCCGCCGAAGACCCAGCTCAGCTGCAGGATCGTTTCCGATCGGCCGAACGCCGAGGCTCGGGAAGCCTCCGGCATGTCGCGCTGGATGACCGCGTCCAAGCAGACCTTGGCCAGCGCGGAGGCGGTCGCCCCGACCAGGCCGACGATCACCGCCAGCGGCAGACCGGCCAGCACCGCGGCGCAGGTCGCCACGGCGAGCGCGGCGCCCAGGCAGCTGATGATCAACCGGTCCGGTTTCTCGAAGGTCATCCGCGAACCCAGGCCGTTGCCCAGGAAGCTGCCGACCCCGGCCGCGCCGCCGACCAGGCCCAGCAGCACCAGCTGCATGGCCGGTTCGTGCTGGGTGTCGTGCTTGATCACGAACGCGGCGAACAGCGTCAGGAAACCGGTCAGCACCCGGATCCCGCCGTTGCCCCACAGCGCCACCACGACGTGACCGGTCAGCGGCACCTTGCGGGAACGCCCAGGATCGCCTAGCGAGGTCTGCACCTCGCCCTCGGTGCTCTCCACCCAGCCCGGGATCCGCAGGCACAGCCACACTCCGGCGGCCGCCATCGCGGCCATGAACCACAGCGCGCCCTCCGACCCCCACAACCAGGCGAAGCCGGACGCGATCGCGCCGAACACCCCGCCCGCGGCCAGGCCGAAGGCGGTGAGCCGCGAGTTGGCCTTGGTCAGCGTGATCTGGCCGGGCAGCACCCGAGGCGTCATCGCTGCTTTGAGCACGCCGAAGGACTTCGACAGCACCATGCAGCCCAGCGCCGCGGGATAGAGCAGCCAGCTGTTGAAGTTCAGCGCCATCACGGCGGCCAGCACCACGCGCACCGCGAACGACGCCGCCAGCGCCAGCCGCCTGCCCTGCTGCAACCGGTCCAGCGCGGGGCCGATCACCGGCGCGATCACCGCGAACGGGGCGACCGTGATCAGCAGGTAGAGCGCGACCTTGTCCTTGCTCTCGGCCGTGGCCGCGGAGAAGAACAGCGTGTTGGCCAGCGCGACGGCCATCGCCGCGTCGACCGCGTAGTTGCCCATCCACGCGTAGGTGAACTTGGCCAGCCCGGACCGGTCGGCACCGTCGGCGTGGGCCAGCGAGAAGAACAGCCGCACCATCCGCTGGGTCAGGTCCCGGCTGCGCCACGCGGCGACCCGGGTGACCGTCAGCTTCTTCGGCGGCGGCGCGCTCCGGGACCGCTCGGGCTCGGGCTCCTCCTCGTCGGGCGCTGCGGAGTGGTCCTCGGGCAGCGGCGGCAGCGGACACGTCCCACCACCGCGCGAGCGGTCGTAGTCGGGGTCCTCCTGCCAGGGATAACGGCGCTCGTCGGCGTCCTGGGACGGCGGTTCGAACCGCTGGCCGGACCGCTGCTGGTCGCTGTACCAACCCCGCTTCCCGCGCTGCCCGGCGCCCCAGCCCGGCCGGCCTCGCGGCTCGTCCGAGTGCTGGTCACGTCCACGCATCCCCATGCCGGCCATCCTGCACCACCTCCTCTCGCCCGGACCGGGTTGCGGCGAGCCACGTTCTGGTCTCAGCCGCAACGCCCTCACGAATAAGGAGGCGGAAACCCGCCCAGAAATACAGCTGGACACGATCAGGCGACAAAATAGAGGTCTAGATCACTCGCTCTAGCGACCGCCGGGCACGAAGCGGACCCGGAACATCGACGGCCAGTTCTTCCCGGTGATCAGGAACTCGTCGGTGCCGGGCACGGCCGCGATGCCGTTGAGCACGTCGGTCCCGGCCCGCTGCTCGGGCGGCAGCAACCCCTCGGCGTCCACGGCCGCCGTGACCTGCCCGTTCGCCGGATCGATCCGCAGGATCTCGTCGCTGCCCCACACGTTGGCCCACACCTGGCCGCCGACGCACTCCAGCTCGTTGAGCTCCTCGACGGGCGAGCCCTCCCGGGTCACCGACACCTCGCCGACCTGCGCGAACGTCGCCGGGTCGCGGAAGGTCAGCTCGTCGCTGCCGTCGCTCATCACCAGTCGCCGCCCGTCGAAGCACAACCCCCATCCCTCGCCCGGGTACTCCACTCG
The DNA here is from genome assembly GCF_004349225.1 of Saccharopolyspora karakumensis. Classification (NCBI taxonomy): domain Bacteria; kingdom Bacillati; phylum Actinomycetota; class Actinomycetes; order Pseudonocardiales; family Pseudonocardiaceae; genus Saccharopolyspora; species Saccharopolyspora karakumensis. The sequence continues at coordinate 231,469 of NZ_SMLA01000004.1, read as the reverse complement.
GCGCAGTTCGCGGAGGCTCTCGCGATCTCGCTCGAAAGCAACCCCTTCCTGCCAGGTGAGCTGCCATATACGGTCACCCGTGACGGTGATCCCCTCACCGAAGAACTCGGCGGGCAGCCGGACCTCGTGCCGCACCGAACCGCTCAGCGGGTCGGCCGCGCGCAACGCCGAGGAGCCGCGCAGGCCGGTGCCTTCGTAGAGGGTCTCACCTGCGATTTCCAGGCCCTGAGTGAACGAGGAGCGGTCGTGCGGGAGCACGTTGATCACCTCGACTCGAAGGTGTGGCAGGCTTCCCGCGTGCCCTACGCCCTGATCGGTTTGCTCGCGGTCGTCCTGGCCGTCGTGCTGCGCTGGTACCTGCGGCGCACACGCAACCCCGACTCCGATGGTGAGCAGCACGCCGCACAAGAGACGTCCAGTCTGAGCAAGTCGCACCCCGAAAGCTTGACACGCCCGATCACTCCGAGTGCTGCTCCGCTCCGCATCAGCGGTCCTGCGGCCTCCGCAGCGACACAGCCGACTGCGGCGTCGAGCGCGTACGGCACAATCGAGCATGTGACGCCTATGCCTGCTCCGATGACCAGCCCAGGCGCGGATGCCCCGTACGACGACGCCGGGCAGCCTGCGGCCGAGCCGTTGAACCCGGAGCTCGCGGCGGCCGAGGACGTCGCCCGAGCTGCTGCGGAGGACGAGGCCCGCCCTGGTGACGACCCGATCGGCTCGCCGGTCCTGACGCTGGACACCACGGGGGACGACGTCGCCGAGAGCACGTCCTCCCCGGTGGGCGCGCACGTCGGCGTCGAGCCCGAGGGGCCGCACGCCGTCACGCACTACTTCGAGTCGAACTACCCCGGTTACGTCGGCTGGCGCTGGGCCGTGACGGTCGCCAGCGTCGGCCGGGGCGAGCCGGTGACGGTCAGCGAGGTCGTGCTGCTGCCCGGTCCCACAGCGCTGACGGCGCCGGACTGGGTGCCGTGGCGCGACCGCGTCCAGCCGGGCGACCTCGGTGCCGGTGATCTGCTGCCGACCAGCCCGGACGACCCGCGACTGGCTCCCGGCCACCTGACCAGCGACGACGAGCAGTTCGGCGACGTCGCCAAGGAGGTCGGTCTCGGCCGCAAGCGGGTGCTCAGCTTCGAGGGCCGCACGGACGCGGCCGAGCGCTGGTACTCCGGCGACTTCGGTCCGGGCGCCGACGCCGCGAAGCTCGCGCCCGCGGCCTGCGGGACCTGCGGCTTCTTCCTGAAGCTGTCCGGTTCGATGGGCGGCGAGTTCGGCGTCTGCGCCAACGAGTTCGCCCCGGCCGACGGCCGCGTGGTCAGCGTCGAGTTCGGTTGCGGCGCGCACTCCGAGGTCGACGTGGACGTCTCGTCCACCGTCCCGGTCGCCGAGATCGTCTACGACGACGCCACGCTGGAGTTCGAACCGCGCGGCACGGAGCGCGGGTGAGCGAGCCGGACCGCTTCGGCGCGGTCGGACTGCGGCGCGCAGTGTTGCAGTCCTGGGAGACCTCGCCGACCAGGTTCCGGGAAGACGCCAACGCCGAAGAGGACCTGCGCCTCGGCGGCTACCGCGAACGCCTGCTGGTCGAGCTCGCCCAGAACGCGGCCGACGCCGCGGGCTCCGACGGTGTGCTGAGCGTCGAGCTCGTCGACGACGAGCTGCGGGTGGCCAACACCGGTGCTCCGCTGACCGCCGAAGGCGTGGCCGCGCTGGCCTCGCTGCGCGCGTCGGCCAAGCGCGACGGTGCCTCGGTCGGCCGCTTCGGCGTCGGGTTCGCCGCCGTGCTCGCGGTGTCCGAGGAACCCAGCGTGCTGTCGACCTCGGGCGGTGTGGCGTTCTCCGCCGAGCGCACCCGCCAGGCCGCCGCGCAGCTGCCCGGACCGGCCGAGGAGCTGTCCCGCCGCGAAGGCGCCGTTCCGGTGCTGCGGCTGCCGTGGGAGGTCGACGGCTCCCCGCCGGAGGGGTTCACCACCGAGGTCCGGCTGCCGCTGCGCTCCGAAGTGGGCGCGACCGCGCTGCTGGACTCGTGCACCGACCAGGTTCCCGGGCTGCTGCTGGCGCTGCCCGCGCTGAGCGAGATCCGGATCGGTCGCCAGACCTGGCGCCGCATCGACGAGGACACCGACCGCGTCGTGGTGCACGGCCCGTCGCGCAGCGATCGCTGGCTGGTGCACCGCGCGTCCGGTGCGTTGAGCCAGTCGGTGCTGGCCGGCCTGGGCGCCGAGAGCCGTTCGACCGCGCAGTGGCAGGTCACCTGGGCCGTTCCGCTGGATTCCGAGGGCGTGCCGATCCCGCTGGCCGAGGACGTGCTGCACAGCCCGACCCCGACCGAGGAGCGGCTGTCGCTGCCCGCGCGGCTGCTGGCCAGCGTTCCCGTCGAGGCGGACCGGCGTCGCGCGGCGGCCTCGCCCGCCACCGACGAGGTGCTGACCTTCGCCGCCGAGTGCTACCCGGCGCTGGTCGACAAGCTCCCCGGCGAGCACCGGACCGCGCTGGTGCCGCTACCGGGATTCCCGCTGTCCGATGTGGACGACAAGCTGCGGCAGGGCGTCAACGACCGGCTGCGGGTCTCGGCCTGGCTGCCGGGAGCGGGGGACAAGCCGGTCGCGCCGCTGGAAGCCCGCGCGCTGGAGCACGTCTCGTCCGAGCTGGTGGAGCTGCTCGACGACGTCGTGCCGGGTCTGCTGGACCCGCAGCTCTCCGACGCCCGGCATCGCCGTTCGCTGCACGCCCTGGAGGTCCGCAGGCTCGGCGCCGCCGAGATCGTCGAGGCCGTCACCGGGCTGGGGCGCGAACCGCGCTGGTGGTACCGGCTCTACGAGGCCTTGGCGCCGTTCGAGGAATCCGATCCGCAGGCCCGCGAGGCGTTCACCGCGCTGCCGGTTCCGCTGGCCGACGGCCGCACCGTCAGCGGTGTGCGCGACGTGCTGCTCAGCCACCCGGAGAGCGATCTCGACCCGGCCGCGCTGCTGTCCACCTTGGACATCTCGGGCCTGCGCATCGCGCATCCCGAGGCCACCCACCCGCTGCTGGAGAAGCTCGGCGCGCATCCGGCGGGACCGGCCGAACTGCTCGACGCCCCGCCGCTGGCGGAGGCCGTGCGCAGCAGCGTGTCCGACGCGCTGGCCGGTGTCGACGTGCGTCCGCTGGCCGAGGCCGTGCTGAAGCTGGTCGAGGAGTCCCGGTCGCGCGACTGGCTCGGCGCGCTGGCGCTGCCCGACGACGAGGGCGATTTCCGCCGCGCCGACGAACTCCTGCTGCCCGAGGCGGCGCTGCTGTCGGTCATCGACACCGAGCACCTCGGCGAGGGAGCTCCGCTGGCGGTGCTCGACGACGAGGTCGCGCAGCGCTGGCCGACCGAACTGCTGACCTCCATCGGTGTCCTGGACGGCTTCGGCGTGCACGTCGAGGACGATCCCGTGGAGGCGGACGAGAAGTTCCCCGACGCGCACCAGTGGTGGGCCGAGCAGGAGGCCGACCGGCCCGAGGAGTGGCCGCCGGCCCGCTTCGTCGGCATCCGCGACCTGGACCTCGTCGCCGACGACGCGTGGCCCGAGGCGATCAGCCTGCTCACCCGGGACCCGGAGACGCTGCGCGCGCTGCGCGAACCGCACAGCTACTCGGCCTGGTGGATCGCCCGCTGCGCGCTCATCGAAGGACACCCGCCGCGGCACTGGCGGTTGCCCGACGCCGACGAGCTCGCCGGTGTCTACGACCCGGTGCCGGACGTCGACCTGGACGCCGAGGCGCTGCGGTTGGCCGGTGTCCGCGCCGAGCTGCGCATCGACGACGGTGAGGACGCCGAAGATGTGCTGGAACGCCTCGGCGACCCGGACCGCGCGATCCGCGCGGGAACGGCGTTGCGGGCCCATCAGGCGTTGAGCGAGGCCGTGGCCTCGGGCGTGGTCGATCCGTCCGAGCTGGATCCGCCGGAGATGGTGCGGTCGGTGTCGGGCGCGGTGGTGAGCACCGGTCGCGCGGTCGTGCTCGACGAGCCGTGGATGCTCGGCGTCATGGACGCTCCGCTGGTCGTCGCGGGTGGCAGCCCGGATCAGTTCGACGCCGAGGCGCTGGCCGAACTGCTCGACCTGCCGCTGGCTTCGGAGGAGAACACGCTGCGCGTGCCCGATCCGGGGCGCACGCAGCGCTGGTCCGAGGTCGCCCGGGTCGCCTCCAGCTGCGAGCTGCTGGGCATCGAGGTCCCGGAGGGCGAGATCGCCCTGCACGACAAGCTGCGCGTCCAGGCGTCGACGGGTGAGCACCAGGTCCACTGGTGGGTCGAGCACACCGGCAAGGTCCACTCCGAGCGCACCCCGGACGGCTTGGCCAGGGCCCTGGCCTGGGCCACCGGGTCGTGGTCGCACCGATTCGCCTTGGCGGCCCTGCTGGCGGACCCGGAAGCGACGACCCTGCTGCGCTAGCCGCGCGGACCTGACCGGGTCGGTGGGCGAGGCTGCGGGCGGACAGGTGACGGTTCTGGTCCGCACCGTCCAGGATCGAAGTCCTCTTCGTCCGGTCGGTTCGGACGACAACCGCCCACGGGCTCAGGTGTCGAGACCGGAAAGGCCTTGCCAGGAGCCTCGGGAGCCGCGGCGGGCGGCGCTGCGCTGCCAGCGGAAGACGCCGTAGCCGATGATGCCGAGCGTGGTGCCCGCGATGCAGGTGAAGAACTCGACTCCGACGGCACCGTCGGCGAGGTCGCGCCATCCGAACAGCACGACACCCGCGAACCACAGGGCGGTGCCGAACAGCAGCACCGGCGTCGGATCCGCGAGCCTGCGCGGCAGTGACGGAACCGTTCGGTGCGCCGGGTCGGAGGGGGCGGGTTCGCCGTCTTGTACCACGTCAGGCAGGCTACTCCCGGTAGTAACGGCCCGCGCACAGGCCACCGTGATTGGAAAGTTCGAATGGTGGAGAGAACCGAGAGCAAGTCTTCGATGCTGGATCGCTACTTCAAGATCAGCGAGCGCGGATCCAGCGTTGGCCGAGAGGTTCGGGGTGGCCTGGTCACCTTCGTGACCGTCGCCTACATCATCGTGCTCAACCCGTTGATCCTCGGCAGCGATTCGCCGACCGACGCCGGTGCCAAGCACGACGTCCTGGGCAACATCCTGCCCATCCCGCAGGTCGCGGCGGCCACCGCGCTGGTCGCGGGCGTCATGACCATCCTGTTCGGACTCATCGCGAACTACCCGTTCGCCATCGCCACCGGCCTGGGCATCAACACCCTGCTGGCCGTGACGATCGCGCCCCAGGTGACCTGGCCGGAGGCCATGGGCCTGGTCGTGGTCGACGGCATCGTGATCCTGATCCTGGTCGCCACCGGGTTCCGCACCGCCGTGTTCAACGCGGTGCCCGCCGATCTCAAGGCCGCGATCGCGGTCGGCATCGGCATGTTCATCACCTTCGTCGGCCTGGTCGACTCCGGGTTCGTGCGCCGCCTGCCGGACGAGGCCGACACGACGGTCCCGGTGGGTCTGGGCATCGACGGTTCGATCGCCTCCTGGCCGACCGCGGTGTTCGTCTTCGGCCTGGTGCTGACCTCGATCCTGGTGGCCCGCAAGGTTCGCGGCGGCATCCTGATCAGCGTCGTGGTCACCACGACCCTGTCGATCATCGTCGAGTCGATCTTCCACGCCGGGTCCTCCAGCGACGCCGGCGCGACCGGCTGGAGCCTGGGCTACCCGGCGCTGCCGGACCAGATCGCCGGTCTGCCGGACCTGTCGCTGGTCGGAGACATCTCCTTCGGCGCTTTCACCCGGTTGCCCGCGCTGGCCGCGGCGATGCTGGTGTTCACCCTGGTCCTGGCGAACTTCTTCGACGCCATGGGCACGATGACCGGTCTCGGCAAGGAAGCCGATCTGACCGACAAGGAGGGCAACCTCCCCGGCATCGGCAAGGCGCTGGCCGTCGAGGGCCTGGGCGCGGTCGCCGGTGGTGCGGGTTCGGCGAGCTCCAACACGGTGTTCGTGGAGTCGGCCTCCGGCATCGCCGACGGCGCCCGCACGGGTCTGGCCAACGTGGTGACCGGTCTGCTGTTCCTGGGCGCGATGTTCTTGACCCCGCTCTACCAGGTGGTTCCGGTCGAGGCCGCCGCTCCGGCGCTGGTCGTGGTGGGCGCGATGATGCTGTCGCAGATCCGCCAGATCGACCTGTCGGACTTCACGATGGCGCTGCCGGCGTTCCTGACGATCGCGGTCATGCCCTTCACCTACTCGATCGCCAACGGCATCGGTGCCGGGTTCGTCAGCTACGTGCTGCTGCGCACCTTCACCGGCAAGGCCCGCGAGGTGCACCCGCTGATGTGGGTGGTGGCCGCGGCCTTCGTGCTCTACTTCGCCTCGGGTCCGCTGAGCAGCCTGCTCGGCATCTGATCCCGCTCGAAGAGGCACCCGCGTCCCGGAATCCTGGGACGCGGGTGCCTCTTTTCGCGCTCCGGGCGGAGATCGCGCCAGGCCTCTTGGCGCGCGGCGAGTCTCCTTCATCCCAAATACGCCATGCCGGGGCTCGGGCTGGCTAAGGTATGCCACCACTGGTCGAGAGATCAGTTTGTCCGAATTCCCGAGATAGTTTGGTAGACTAACGACGTGTCCGATATCGCGGAACGGGAACGCACCCTGGCGAGCCGGCTGCGGCTCGCGGTCGTTCGCCTCAACCGGCGGTTGCGCGCGCAGCGAGCCGACTCGGCCCTCACGCTGTCCCAGCTGTCAGCGCTGTCCTGCCTGCACAAGGCCGGATCGATGACCCCGGGCGAACTGGCGGCCAAGGAGGGTGTCCAGCCACCATCGATGACCAGGGTCATCGCGGCGCTGGAGGACAACGGGCTGGTGGTCCGGCGGGCTCATCCCACCGACGGCCGGCAGGCCATCGTCGAGGTGACCGAGTCCGGCCAGGCCCGCATCGAGGAAGAGGTCACGATCCGCGAGCGCTGGCTGGACCAGCACCTCGCGGAACTGGACGCGGAAGAGCTGGCGGTGCTGTCGCGCGCCGCCGAGATCATCGACCGGTTGGCCAGTCGATGAGGGAGCACTGAGAGGCGGTACGCGGAAGCGTGGTTGACCAAGCTCGAAGGTCTGCGGAAGACGAAGACTCCGAAGACCCGGTCAACCGCCGCACCCGGTCCGCGACGGACCGGAACGCGAGCATGTTCCGCTCGCTGCGCGAGCGCAACTACCGCTACTACGCGTCCGGTCAGGTCGTCTCGCTGACCGGGACCTGGATGCAGCGGGCCGCGCAGGACTGGCTCGTGCTCGAACTCTCCGGAGGTAGCCCGGCCGCGCTCGGCTTGGCGGTCGCGCTGCAGTTCCTCCCCACCCTCGCGCTCACGCTGTGGGCGGGTGTGTTCGCCGACCGGTTCGACAAGCGCAAGATCCTGATCGTCACGCAAAGCGCCCTGGGGCTCTGCGGCTTCGCGCTGGGGACGCTCGACGTGAGCGGGATCGTCGTCCTCTGGCACGTCTACGTGCTGTGCTTCGTGCTCGGCTGCTTCTCGGCTGTGGACGCGCCGGTGCGGCAGTCCTTCGTGGTGGAGATGGTCGGACCCGCGCAGCTGACCAACGCCGTCGCGCTGAACTCGATGACCTTCAACCTGGCCCGCATCGTCGGGCCCGCGATCGCCGGGCTGGCCATCACCGCGGTCGGCACCGGCTGGGTGTTCCTGGCCAACGGGCTCAGCTCGGTGGCCGTGGTGGCGGGCCTGCTGCTGATGGACACCGCCCTGCTGCACCGGGCCAGAGCCGTGGGCAAGGAGCGCGGCCAGCTCCGGGCCGGCCTGCGCTACGTGCGCGGCCGCCCGGACCTGGTGGTGGTCATGGTGCTGATGTTCTGCGTAGGCACCTTCGGGATGAACTTCGAGAACACCTTCGCCGTGATGGCCCGCAACGTCTTCGGCCGCGACGCCGACGGCTACGGCATCCTCATCACGATGCTCGCGGTGGGAACGCTGACCGGCGCGACGCTGGCCGCCCGCCGCAGCGGCAAGCCCGGTTCCCGGCTGCGGCTGATGCTCGTCGGCGCGGGCGTGTTCGGCGCGCTGGAGGCGGTGGCCGGGCTGATGCCGACCTACTGGCTGTTCGCCGCGTGCCTGGTCCCCGTCGGTGTCGCGGTCATGACCTTCACGACCAGCGCGAACTCGACGGTGCAGCTGGCCGTCGAGCCGACCATGCGTGGTCGGGTGATGGGCCTCTACATGCTGCTGTTCATGGGCGGCAAGCCGCTCGGGGGTCTGGCCTCGGGCTGGCTGGCGGAGGTCTTCGGCCCGCGCTGGCCGCTCGTGCTCGGCGGGCTGCTCTCGCTCGCGGCCGCCATCGGTGGCGCCGTGGCGCTGTCGCAGCAGCGCAAGAAGGGGTTGATCCGGCCGAAAGGTTAGGCTAACCTAATACGCGTCCGCTTCGTGGTGGGAGCGGTAGTCAGTTCGGGAACAGATCGAGCCCCGGCCTCCTTCGGGAGACCGGGGCTCGATCATTACCGGCGGCAAGAACTTGTCGGAGCACCCACCGCCGAGTCTTCGAGTCCAGGATTTCAGTGGAAATCCGGTTCCCGATCTCCACTGCAATCCGGTCAGGCCGTGGGCAGGCGCAGGCCGTTGAGGCCCTTGCGGGCGTCGTCGAAGCGCTTGGCGACCTCGTCCCAGTTGACGACGTTCCACAGCTGCTTGACGTAGTCGGCCTTCACGTTGCGGTACTGCAGGTAGTAGGCGTGCTCCCAGATGTCGAACACCAGCAGGGGAGTGGTGGTGATCGACAGGTTCGAGTGGTGGTCGCGCAGCTGCTGGGTGATCAGCCGCTGACCGACCGGGTCCCACGCCAGCACGCCCCAGCCGTTGCCCTGGATCGTGGTCGACACGGCCTCCATCTGGGCGCGGAACTTGTCGAACGAGCCGAAGTCCTGGTCGATGGCCGCGGCCAGCTCGCCCGTCGGCTTGTCGCCGCCGTCCGGGGACAGGATCTTCCACCACACCAGGTGCATCGAGTGCCCGGCGAGGTTGAACGCCAGCGTCGTCTCCAGGCCGACGATCGAGGAGAAGTCGTTGTTGTCGCGGGCCTCGGCGATCTTGGCGATCGTGTCGTTCGCGCCCTTGACGTAGGTGGCGTGGTGCTTGCTGTGGTGCAGCTCGTTGATCTCCCCGGAGATCGCCGGCTCCAACGCCGCGTAGTCGTAGTCCAACTCCGGCAGCACGTACTCGGGCACCGAAGTCTCCCTCCGTAGTCGACACCTTCTGGTTGTTGCCACCCTATGGCAATTGAAGAGGTGTGGCCACAGGCGTCCTGCGGAGTGTCAGCGGATCGGCCAGGTGTGGACCGGATCGCCGTTGTCGGCGAGCTCGATGTAGCGGCGGAGCATGCTCGTCAGCGCGGAGTGCCGATCGGCGCCCTCGGACTCCAGGTGCGCGACCACGTCCCGCTGCCAGCTCGCGCCGTTCTGCCTGGCCAGCGAACGCTGCTCGATGACCCCGAGGTAGCGGGTGCGGGCCTCGTCGGAGACGCCGCAGGCCCGCAGGCCCTCGTGAGCCATCGGGAGCAGGCGGCGCAGGACGAGTTCGTCCGGCGTGACCCAGCCCGAACCCGGCCAGTAGAGGTGCGCGTCGAAACCGTGCCGGGCGCCCGCGTAGAAGTTCTCCTCGGCAGCGGCGAACGACATCTGCGTCCAGAGCGGACGGTCCTGTTCGGTCAGCGCGCGCTGGGCGCCGTAGAAGAACATCGCGTTCGCGACGATGTCGACCACTGACGGGCCCGCGGGCAGGACTCGGTTCTCGATCCGGAGATGGGGGACGCCTTCCACCAGGTCGTAAACCGGGCGGTTCCAGCGCCAGATGGTGCCGTTGTGCAGGCGCAGCTCGTTGAGCTTCGGGGCACGGCCGTTGTCCAGCGCGGCCACCGGGTCCTCTTCCTCGGGTTCGGGCAGCAGCGCGGGGAAGTAGCGGACGTTCTCCTCGAACAGGTCGAAGATCGAGGTGATCCACCGCTCGCCGAACCACACCCTGGGCCGCACGCCCTGGTTGCGCAGTTCCGTCGGGCGGGTGTCGGTGGCCTGCAGGAACAGCGGGATGCGCGTCTCGTGCCAGAGCGCCTTGCCCAGCAGGAACGGCGAGTTCGCGCCGATCGCGACCTGCACCCCCGCCAGGCACTGCGCCGCGTTCCAGTGCGCGGCGAAGTCCTCCGGCGCGACCTGCAGGTGCAGCTGCACCGAGGTGCACGCCGACTCCGGGGCGATCGAGTCCGCGTAGGAGCGGAGCCGTTCCGAGCCGCCGTCGGCCAGCGGAACGCCCTCCATGTCCAGCAGCATCTCCTCGCCGCGAGCCAGGATGATCTGGTCGTTGAGCACCGAGTAGCGCGGATTGCTCGTCAGCGTGGACGGGTCGAAGTGCAGGCTCTGCAACGTCGGTAAAGCGCCGATCATGGCGATCTTCGCTCCCGCGTCGTGCGCCCCGCCGTCGGCGCGCACCAATGCCGCCCGCACGCCTTCCTCCAGGCGCAGCGCGCTGTCTCCCGCGAGCACGCGCGGTTCGACGTTGAGCTCGATGTTCTGCTGCCCCAACTCGGTGGTGAAAATCGCTTCGCTGATTTTTTCCAGCACCACCGCGTTGTTCATCGACGGCTGCATGTGCTCGTCCACCAAGCACAATTCCATCTCCAGCCCCATCTGTTGATGGGGGAAGGAGAATTCGCCATCGGCCAGCATCCGCGCCAGTGCGTCCAGGCCTCGTTGCATCTTGTTCCGATAGCGTTGCCGATCAATCGGTTTGAAGGATCGATCGTCCACGTGCCGTCCCATGCCGTCTCCCCTTTATCGGCAGCACGTCAGCGCCCAGCGCTGGGGAAACCACCGTGACACATCCCCAACTGGTGAGCCAGCGGCCAATACGGTGTCAGCAGTCACGTCGGTCAGCGCGCTCCAGCCGAAGCGGCATTCAGCCTTTTCGACTCCGCTGAAGCGCGTTGAAATCGGCCGCCGGGAGCAGGCCCGCGCGGTGTTCGGTGTTGCTCGCACCGGCAATCGGGGCAATGGCGGTGCGAAGCGGACGGCAACCAGTCCAACCGGATCAACGGTGGTGCGGCATCACTCAGCGTCGCCCCCTCGTCTGTTGGGGCGAGAACTTTCCCACCGCATTCGTTCGAGAAGTCGCTAACACCGCTGAGCGCACTCGCGGCGGAGGTCTGAACAAATCCTCCAGACGAATCGGAAATGGGGCACAACGGCTCCGATTCGTCCCCTCCGCCGCCGAAGCGAGCCGAGCGGTGAATGAGATCGGCCCCATTACCCCTCGATTCCCGAACCCGGCCCGGGAGGAAGCGAGGGAACCTTCCTGTCACCACCCTGAGGCCAGGGCCGTGGGCGTGGGAACCTTCCTGCCACTCGCGGCTCTCTGCGGGGTGGGCGTGGGAACCTTCCTGTCACCGTCGCTCGCGGCGCGGATGGGAGAATGGCTGGCGTGGCGCAGATGGTCGAGATCAGCGATGTGGACGATCCGCGGGTCGACGACTTCCGCGATCTGTCTCGCGCGGACCGCCGGCCGGACCGGCCTGGCGGGCGCGGACTGGTGATCGCCGAGGGCGTGGTGGTGGTGGAGCGGTTGCTCGCCTCGCCGTACCCGGTCCGGGCGCTGTTCGGGGTGCGCCGCCGGGTCGAAGACCTCGCCGAAGCCACCGCCGACCTCAACGTTCCCGCCTACGTGGCCGACGCGGACGTGATGGCGCGGGTCGTGGGTTTCCACCTCAACCGCGGGGTGCTGGCCGTGGCCGACCGGGCGCCCGCCATCGACCCCGCCGAGCTCGTCGCGCGGTCGCGGCGGCTGGCCGTGCTGGAGGGCATCGGCGACCACGAGAACCTCGGCGCCCTGTTCCGCAACGCCGCCGCGCTCGGCGTGGACGGGGTGCTGCTGGGCGCCGGATGTTCGGACCCGCTGTACCGGCGCAGCGTGCGGGTGTCGATGGGACACGTGCTGCGGGTGCCCTTCGCGCACCTCGAGGCCTGGCCTGAAGATCTGAAACTGCTGCGCGACGAGGGTTTTCGGATCGCCGCGCTCACGCCTCGAGGGGATTCGAAGTCCCTCCGCGACGCCGGGCTCGACCAGGGCAGGGTCGCCGTTCTGCTGGGCTCGGAAGGTCCCGGGCTGACCGACGAGTCCATCGAGGCCGCCGACGTCGCGGTGCGGATCCCGATGGCAGAAGGGGTCGATTCGCTCAACGTCGCCACCGCGGGGGCCATCACCTTCCACGCGCTGAGCGGGGCCTGATGGAGACCGGCTGGGAGCTGCACGCGCGGTCCGGGCGGGCCGTGCTGGTGCGCGGCGGCGGGACCGAGCACGACCCGGCGCGGCTGCACCTGCCCGAAGCGCTGGTCGCGGCGCTGCACGAGTGGGCGAGTGTCGCGGAGCTGGTGCAGACCGGTGAGTCCGCGCAGACCGGTGAGATCGTGTCTCGCCGCGGCCGGCAGCTGGCGGTGCGCCTCGCCGCGGAGACGGGCGGTCGCGTCGGTTACGTCGACCCGTTCAGCGGCGAGCTCGCCCAGATCGGACGGCCGCGTTCGGCGCAGGCGGTGCGTCGTCGCGGGAGGCCGGTCGCGCCGGTGCCCCCGACGCCGTGGGCGACCGGGCTGACGATCAGCGCGATCGTCGCGGTGATCGTGGCGGTCACGCTCGCGGTGGTCTCGCAGGGACTGGCCGATGTCAGCGGAGCGCTCGCGGTGTTCGTCAACATCGCCATCGCCGCCGGGTTCGCGCCCTCGATCTGGCTGGGGCGCAACGTCCCGATCTGGCGCTGGGTGGCCTTCGGCACCGCAGCAGGTCTCGTCGTCTCCTGGATCACCGGGATCCTCAGCCTGCTCGGCCCGGGCTAGACGCGGGAACGCCCAGGCCGCGAAGGACCTGGGCGTTCCCGGTGGAACCCGCTCAGCGGTGCGAGCGCACTCCCAGCAGGACGTCTTCCCAGGAGGGGACGATCGGGTGGTTCTTGCGGGCGCGCTTCGGGTCGGTCTTGGTGTCCTCTGCGGACTCGGTCTCCGGCGTGGCCGAGGCCTCGGCGGGCTCCGGGGTCTCCAGGTCCAGCGTCGGTTCGGCCGGCTCGACGGGTGCCGGTTCCGGCGGTTCGACGCGCTGGAGCGTGGGCTCGACGCGTGCCGCCTGCGGCTCGGGCAGCACCGGCTCCGGCTCGGGGTCGATCTGGTCGGGAGCCGCCTGCTGGTCGAGCTGCAGCGCCTCGCGGGCCAGCTCGGTCACCGGGCGGACCGTGCGCAGCGGACGGTTCGGCGACGGATCGAGCAGGTCCACGGCGTGCTCGTCGAGCGAGGCGACGGTGCCGCCGTGCGCTCCCGGGTGGAACACCCAGTGCGCGCTGTTCTCCGAGCGGCCGGCCTGCCAGGCCAGCTGCACGACCCACTTGTTGTCCTCGCCGCGCCAGGCGTCCCAGTTGGCCTCGGCGTAGTCGTGGCCGCGCATCCCGAAGGTGTGCGCGATGACCTCACCGAGCGTCTGCACGTCGGGGCCGTCCTCGCGGACCGGGTGGGCGCGCTGCGCCATCTCCGCGATCTGGGCGCGTTCGAGCAGCACCGGGTAGGCGTAGCGCTCGATGCGGTGCTCGGGCAGGCCCGAGGTCGCCGCTATCTGGGCGACGGACGCTCCGGAGCGGATGCGGGCCTGGATCTCGCGCGGCCGCATCTGCTGTTCCATCTCGATCTGCACCTGGCCCAGCCGGGTGAGGTCGCCGCGGGCAGCCGCGCGCAACCGCTCGTCGGCGGGCACGGTGAATCGCTCACCGTTCTCCGGGTCCTCGCAGATGACGGATTCACCGTCCTCGTCGAGCCCGACCACTCGCAGCGCTCGCATAACGCCAGCCTCCCGCCGACCTACATGTCACCAAGCTGTGACAGTAACCCGGCGCGCCGCCTTGACGCGGGAGGCACGCCGGGTACTCGTGTCGTTTGTTGGTCGCCCTGTCAGCGTCGATCTTGCCCTACGCGGGCGGGTCGCGCGAATGAGTTGAACTACTCAACTCCTGCGAGCATCACTCGTCGTGATCAACTTCGTCGCGGATCGCGACCGCGAAATGGCAACGGCCGCCGAGGAAACCCGCAGTTCACGGGGTTGCCTCGACGGCCGCATAGCGCGATCAGGACAGCTGCGAAATCACCCAGTCGATGGACTTGGTCAGCTGGGTGATGTCGTCCGGCTCGATCGCCGGGAACATGCCGATCCGCAGCTGGTTGCGGCCCAGCTTGCGGTACGGCTCGGTGTCGACGATGCCGTTGGCGCGCAGCGCCTTGGCGATCGCGGCGGCGTCGATCGAGTCGTCGAAGTCGATGGTGCCGACGACCTGCGACCGCTTGGCCGGGTCGGTCACGAACGGCTTGGCGAACTCCGAGGCCTCCGCCCAGCTGTAGAGGCGCTGCGAGGACTCCTTGGTGCGCGAGTCGCACCAGGACAGGCCGCCCTGGCCGTTCATCCACTCGATCTGGTCGGCGAGCATGAACAGCGTCGCCACCGCGGGGGTGTTGTAGGTCTGGTCCTTGCGCGAGTTGTCCAGCGCGGTCGGCAGCGACAGGAACTCCGGGACCCAGCGGTCCGAGGCGCCGATCTCGTTGATCCGCTCGATCGCGGCCGGGCTCATCGCGGCCAGCCACAGCCCGCCGTCGGCGGCGAAGGACTTCTGCGGCGCGAAGTAGTAGACGTCCACGTCGGCGGCGTTGAACGCCAGGCCACCGGCGCCCGAGGTCGCGTCCACCGCGATCAGCGCGTTCTCCGAGCCCTCCGGGCGGGACGGCGGCAGCATGACGCCGGTGGAGGTCTCGTTGTGCGCCCAGCCGATCAGATCGACGCTCGGGTCCGACACCGGCTCCGGCGCGTCACCCGGGTCCGAGGAGACGACGATCGGGTCGCCGAGGAACGGGGCCGTCTTGGCGGCCTTGGCGAACTTCGAGGAGAACTCGCCGTAGGTCAGGTGCAGCGAGCGCTCGCGGATCAGGCCGAAGGTCGCGGCGTCCCAGAACGCGGTGGTGCCGCCGACGCCGAGCACGACCTCGTAGCCCTCGGGCAGCGAGTACAGCTCCCGCAGTCCCTCGCGGACCCTTCCGACCAGGGACTTCACCGGCTTCTGCCGGTGAGAGGTGCCCATCACCGCGGCACCCTCGTTCGCCAGCCGCGTCAGCTGCTCCGGTCGGACCTTGGAGGGTCCGCAGCCGAAGCGGCCGTCGGAGGGCTGGAGTTCGTCGGGCAGCTTCAAGGTGGTCGGGTCGGTGGTCTCGGCCTGCGTCATTCCGGCGCCTCCGGGCGTTGTTGTGGTGACTGTGCGGGGTGACCGGGAGAGGCCCGTCCCCGCGCGCCAGTGGCCAGGTCCGCCGGCGCCATTGCCGGCTCGGCTCAAGTGTTGCAGCAGGGTTACCGCTCGGTGTCCAGCGGTCGCTGCCGCACCGCAACTTACTGCTGTTCGCCGCCGCGGCCAACCGCACTGTGTCCCACACGGCCCGTTCGGGTCGGAACGATCAGGCGAATCCGGGCGCTCCGCAGCACTTCTTGTACTTGCGTCCCGAACGGCACCAGCAGGTGTCGTTCCGCCCGGGCGGCCAGGGCAGGTACCGCCCGGCGTGCGCCTCCTCGAAGACGTAGTCGTCCGGGGTCTCGGGGTCGCCGGGGTCGACTCCGTACGACGCGGCGAACTCCTCCACGGCGGTGACGGTCGTGGGAACCAGGCAGGCGCCGGAGACGATCTCGCCGAGCTCTCGCTGCACCGCGCGCCGGTAGTCCTCGTGGCTGGTCTCGTCGTTCCACCACTCCGGGTGCTCCCGCACCGAGCGGTCGAACTCCTCGGCGTTCCACAGCGGGACCGGGTAGAGGGTGAGCGAGAGGTTCCCCTCCTCGTCCACCAGACCGGCGAGGTCGCCTTCGGTGCCCGACAGCTGCTGGATCTCGTCGCGGACCTCCTCGCTGTGATCGACGCACCGCTGGAGGAACTCGTCCATCGCGTCGGCGGGCATGCCCGAGTCCTTGCGGGTGTGCCAGCGCTCCAGGAGGAGGTCGAAGCCCTGGTCGGTCGGCTCCAGGAGCTCGTCGAGCGACGGGACAATGTGGGTCGCGCCCGCGTTGAGCCAGCGCAGCCCCTCGGGGATGTTGCCGGTGGTGGCGTAGCCGACGTGGACGTCCATGTAGGTCATCGCGACCTTGCTCGGCTTCCGGCGCAGCTCGTCGAGCAGCGGCGCCGCTTCGTCGGCGCGCCCGTGGGTGAGCAGGTACGAGATGTAGGCGCCGCGCCCGCTGAGCGGCCCGGCGTCCTCGTCGAGGTCGAACGCCCTGGTCAGCGCGGAGTGCTCGCGCTCGTGCTCGTCGGCCGCGTGCCAGTGCTCCGCGGCTTGGACCAGTTCGGCGCACGGGTTGTCGCTGACCGCGGCGTCCTCCTCGAGGGCCGCGGCGTACTGGGCGTGCAGGTTCGCCGGATCGGTCACGCCGTCAAGGTATCCCCTGGTGGGTCGGCCACGCGGCGGACCCACCACGGGCTCACACCGGGGCGATGATCTGGGTGACGGTGTCCCAGCCGACCACGTCCTGCGGCGAGCGCGGGGCCGGGCCGATGTACTGCGCCGACGGCCGGACCAGGCGTCCGGTCCGCTTCTGCTCCAGGACGTGCGCCGACCAGCCCGCGAGCCGGGCTGCGGTGAACATCGAGGGCATCATCGCCGGCGGGACGGCGGCGAAGTCGAGGACCACCGCGGCCCAGAACTCCACGTTCGTCTCGATCTGGCGGTCGGGTCGCCTTTCGCGCAGCTCGGCCAGCGCCGCCTGCTCCAGTTCGCGGGCGACCTCGAAGCGAGGGGCCTTGAGCTGGTCGCAGGTGTTGCGCAGGACGCGGGCGCGCGGGTCCTCGGCGCGGTAGACGCGGTGGCCGAAGCCCATCAGGCGGTCACCGCGCTCGAGGATGTCGGCCACCACGCGGCGGGCGTCCCCGGTGCGCTCGACCTCCTCGATCATCGGCAGCACGCGGGCCGGGGCGCCGCCGTGCAGCGGGCCGGACATCGCGCCGACCGCGCCCGACAGGCAGGCGCCCACGTCGGCGCCGGTGGAGGCGATGACGCGGGAGGTGAAGGTCGAGGCGTTCAGGCCGTGCTCGGCCGCCGACACCCAGTAGGCGTCCAGCGCCTGCACGTGGGCCGGGTCCGGTTCGCCGCGCCACCGGGTGAGGAACTGCTCGGTGGTGGTCGTGGCCTCGGCGATGCGCGCGTGCGGGACCGGCGCCTGGTCGCCGCGCGCGGACTGGGCGATGTAGGACAGGCCGAGGGAGCAGGCTCGGGCGAGCTGCTCGCGCACCTGCTCGGCTTCGATGTCGAGCACCGGCTGGAACCCGAACTCAGGTGCGGTCATGGCCAGCGCGGCCTGCGCGTCCGCCCGAACGTCACCGGTGCGCACCGGCAGCGGGAGGTCCTCGGCGAGCGGCAGTCCGCCGCCGAACCGGCCGTCCACCAGCAGCGTCCAGACATCGCCGAAGGAGACCGTGCCCACCACGTCCTCGATGTCCACGCCTCGGTAGCGCAGCGCGCCACCGTCGCGGTCGGGTTCGGCGATTTCGGTCTGGAAGGCGACAACGCCTTCCAACCCGGGACGGAATTCGCTCATAGCTGCCTCGTCTCCTGGTAGTAGGGGTGCGCGCGTGCGCATGGCTGGGCGACGTGGCGGGGTTTGAGCCAACAGTGCACCCCGGGCGGAAGAAAGGGCAATGGCGCCGGGACGGGAAAAAATTCCAGGTTGAGTTGACCCGCGGTGAATGGAACGTTTTGCACCTCGGTGAAAAATTCCGGAAAAATTGCTGTTTCGCAAGTTGGCGGTCCGGATGTGGACGCGAGGGGTGAAGGTCGTCCCGCTCCGCGCACGGGAACCTTCCTGTCACGGCCACGACGCGCGCATGAGGGCCGCGTTCCGTTCGCGCCGGCCGAGCGCAGGGTGGCCGACGGCGTGGTGCCTCGACGATCCCCTCCCAACATCCGGGCGTCGAGGGCTTGACGCTCCCGCTGTGGTGAAGTGGGATGAGCGAAAGGTTCCCTTGCCCTTCTCGCAGCGCAACGGCTGTTCGGGTGACGTGGAGCCGTTGTGGGAACGATCACTGCATCGGTTGCGGAATCGATCGTGACCTATCGTCGATTCGGCTCCCGTTCCGATCCCGTTTACCGTCATAACGAATGGCCGATGCGCCTCGCGCGCGTCGGCCACGTCCAACCCGTACCGTCCGGCGCCGAGCCGGAATGTCGAAGTCGAGTCGTGCCGTTCGCCGGACGAGTCAGGGAGGAAGAGGATGACGGAGGCCAACGTCGCGTTGCCGTCCATGCGTGTTTCCTACGAAGCCGGGGCGTTGAACGAGGATTCGCTCGCCGGCACTTGGCACGAGCAGCTGCAGCTGTGGTTCGACGAGGCCGTGGCGGCCGAACTGGTCGAGCCGAACGCGATGGTGCTGGCCACGGCCGATCCGGAGGGCTTCCCGTCCTCGCGGACGGTGCTGTGCAAGGGCTTCGACGAGCGCGGCGTGGTGTTCTTCACCAACTACACGTCCAACAAGAGCCACGACCTGAAGTCGACTCGCGTTGCCGCGGCGACGTTCCCGTGGCTGGGCCTGCAGCGCCAGGTCAACGTGCGCGGCGAGGTCGAGAAGGTCAGCTCCTCGGAGACCGCCGAGTACTGGGCGGAGCGCCCGCGCGGTTCGCAGCTGGGCGCGTGGGCGTCGCCGCAATCGCGGGTGGTCAACGGCCGCGAGGCGCTGGAGAACTCGCTCAACGGCATCGAGCGCCGCTTCGGCGAGGCCGAGAAGGTCCCGGTGCCGCCGCACTGGGGCGGCTGGCGGATCCGCCCGGACTTCGTCGAGTTCTGGCAGGGACGTCCCGACCGGCTCCACGACCGGCTTCGCTTCCGCCGGACCGATGACACCTGGACGGTCGAACGCCTCGCTCCGTGAGTGAGCCGCCGGGGAGTGGTGTAGAGCTCCGTCACACGGGCGGACAACCAGTGGTCCTTTAGCTTCGCGAAGGACTACGCTCCGTCTTTCGTGCGGCAGAGCAGCGGAACCATTCCCCGGCGTAGCTTCAAGTCCTCGTTCAGCAAGGTCTTCATCGACACCAGGCCGCTGCACTACCCGGCCTACCGCAGGCTGTGGACCTCCAACATCGTCACCGCCGTCGGCGCTCAGTTCTCCGCCGTGGCCGTGCCCAAGCAGCTCTACGACATCACCGGCTCCTCCTTCTACGTCGGGCTGGCGGGCATCTTCGGGCTGGTCCCGCTGGTGGTGTTCGGCCTGTGGGGCGGCGCGATCGCCGACGCAGTGGACCGCCGCAAGCTGATGATCATCACCAACGGCGGGCTCGCGGGAACCTCCGTGCTGCTGTGGCTGGTCGCGTTCGCCGGCATCCCGTCGGTGTGGCTGGTGCTGGTGCTCTTCGCGCTCCAGCAGACGTTCTTCGCGGTCAACTCGCCGACGCGCGCCGCCGCCGTCGCCCGGCTCATCCCCGCCCACCTGCTGCCGTCCGCGCAAGCCCTGGGCTCCACCGTCTTCCAGCTCGGCTCCATCGTCGGACCGCTGCTGGCGGGAGTCCTGCTGCCGCTGCTCGGGTTGTCCGTGCTGTACCTCGTGGACGCGATCGCGCTGTGCCTGGCGCTGTGGGCGGTCTTCCGGCTGCCCGCGCTGCCGCCGCAGGACGGTGCGCCGAAGAAGGCCGGACTGCGCTCGGTGCTCGACGGCTTCCGCTACCTCGGCCTGCACGCCGTGCTGCTCGCGTCGTTCCTGCTGGACATCATCGCGATGGTCTTCGGCATGCCGCGCGCGCTGTTCCCGGAGATGGCCGAGCGCACCTTCGGCGACCCGCCCGGCGGAGGTGCCGCTCTCGGCTGGCTGTACGCGGCGATCCCGTTGGGCGCCTTCTGCTTCGGGCTGTTCTCCGGCTGGCTGCACCGCATCGCTCGGCACGGTGTCGGCGTGACGATCGCCGTGGTGGCCTGGGGTGTGGCGATCATCGGGTTCGGCTTCGCCGACTCGCTGTGGCTGGCGGTGCTGTTCCTGGCGCTCGGCGGCGGGGCCGACCTGGTCAGCATGGTCTACCGGAGCTCGATCCTGCAGGCGGCGGCCACCGACGAGATGCGCGGCCGCATCCAAGGCGTGTTCACCGTCGTGGTCGCGGGCGGACCGAGGCTGGCCGACACGCTGCACGGGCTGGCGGGTGCCGCACTGGGCACCCGACCAGCGGTGATGATCGGCGGAGCGCTGGTGGTGCTCGCCGCCGCGCTGTCGGCCGTTGCCCTGCCCGCGTTCTGGAAGTACAAGGCGCCCACCGGTGACGACGCGTGATCTGACCAGGGCGGAGCGTGCGCGTTGGGCACTCCGCCACGCTTGCGCCACTCGACGGAGTGCGTTTCGACCAGGGGCGGGCAGACAGTCGTCGAAGCCACCCTGCACACTTCTCCACTATGGCCAACGAAACGACCGTTAATGCGCCCGGCGGTGCGCACGAGCCTGGCCTCAAGAAGGTGATGGGCCCGAAACTGCTGCTCTTCTTCGTGGTGGGAGACATCCTCGGGACCACGATCTACTCGTTGACCGGGAAGGTCGCCGGCAAGGTCGGCGGGGCCCTGTGGGTTCCGTTCCTGGTCGCTTTCGTGGTCGCCTTCCTGACCGCGTTCAGCTACCTGGAGCTGGTCGGCAAGTACCCCCGGGCCGGTGGCGCCCCGCTGTACGTGCACAAGGCCTTCGGCATCCACTTCGTGACGTTCCTGATCGCCTTCGCGGTGATGTGCTCGGGCATCACCTCGGCCTCCTCGGCCGCGCAGGCGTTCAGCGGTGACTACCTGACGGGCATCTTCGGCGACGGCGTCGAGCCCTACTCGTGGATGGTCGCGCTCGGCTTCCTGCTGCTGCTCGCCGCGATCAACTTCCGCGGGGTCGGCGAGTCGGTGAAGATGAACGTCGTCCTGACGTGCGTGGAGCTGACCGGTCTGGCGATCGTGATCGTCTTCGGTCTGATCGCGATCTTCGGTGGTAGCCAGAGCACCGACATCGCGCCGGACCCCAGCAGGCTGACGCAGTTCGACACCGACACCTCGCCGCTGCTCGCGGTCACCTCGGCCACCGCGCTGGCGTTCTTCGCCATGGTCGGCTTCGAGGACTCGGTGAACATGGCCGAGGAGACCAAGGAGCCGTCGAAGAACTTCCCGCGCGCGCTGCTGCTGGGCATGGTCATCACCGCGACCATCTACCTGGTCATCGCGGTGATCACCTCGACCCTGGTGCCGACCGCGGAGCTCGCCGAGTCCGACGGCCCGCTGCTGCTGGTGGTCAAGGCCGCGGCACCGTGGTTCCCGCCGATCCTGTTCTCGCTGATCGCCCTGTTCGCGGTCACGAACACGGCGCTGATCAACATGCTGATGGCCAGCCGCCTGGTCTACGGCATGGCCAACGAGGGCGTCGTGCCGAGCGTGTTCGGCAAGGTGCACAAGGGCCGTCGCACCCCGTGGGTGTCGATCCTGTTCACCAGCATCATCGCGGTCATCCTGGTGAGCTCGCTAGAGATCTCCGACCTGGGCAGCACGACGTCGCTGCTGCTGCTCGTGGTGTTCGCGGTGGTCAACGTCGCGGTTCTGGTGCTGCGCAAGGACGAGGTGGAGCACGACCACTTCAAGGCACCCACCTGGGTTCCCGTGCTGGGTGCGCTGACCTGCGCGTTCTTCGCGAGCCCGCTGTCCGGCCGGCCGGCCACGGAGTACATCATCGCCGGCATCCTGCTGGGCATCGGCGTGATCTTCTGGGTGATCAACTACCTCGTGAAGGGCAAGACGGACTTCGAAGCGGAGTCCCTGAGCAAGTAGGAATCCCACGTCCGACGAGGCGGTCCGGGGCGCTGTTCGCGGTGTCCGGGGCCGCCTCGTGGTCGTAGAGTGGCGGAGTGCATGATCCTCTTCCCGCCACCGGCCGGCAGTTCGAGATCAGCTCGGGGACCGCGAAGGCGGTCATCACCGAGTTCGGCGCCGTGCTGCGCGCCTTCACCGTCGACGGTGTGCCGCACACCGAGACCTTCGACGCCGATCGGCTCCCGCCGTCGGCCGCCGGTGGGGTGCTGGTGCCGTGGCCGAACCGGGTCGCCGACGGGCGCTGGGCGCTCGACGGCGAACCGCAGCAGCTCGCGCTGACCGAGCCCGACCGCAGCAACGCCATCCACGGACTGCTGCGGCACGCGCCGTGGGCGATCGTCGAGCACACCGACTCCGCCGTGGTGCTGCAGGCGACCGTCTCGCCGCGTCCCGGCTGGCCGGTGCCGCTGCTGACCTCCATCGGCTACGCCCTCGACGGCGACGGGCTCACCGTGACCCACACAGTGGAGAACCTGGGTGGGCGCGCGGTTCCCTTCGGCGTCGGAGTGCACCCCTACCCGCGCGCGGGCAACGTCGAGACCGACGAGTGCACGCTGCGCCTGGCCGCCTCCACGGTGCTGCCGGTGGACGCCGACCGGCTGCTGCCGGTCCGGCCGCCGCGCGCGCTGGAGGGCGACGAGGTCGACTTCCGCACCGGTCGCCGCCTCGCGGGAGTCTGGCTCGACACCGCCTTCGGCGGCGCGGCCCCGGCTCCCGACGACCCGGCCGGTCTCGTGCGCCACTCGCTCACCGGACCCGACGGTCACGGCGTCCAGCTGTGGGCCGATCCGGTCTTCAAGTGGGTCCAGGTCTACACGGCCGAGGATTTCCCCGAACGAGGTCGCGCCATCGCGATCGAACCGATGACGTGCCCGCCGGACGCCCTCAACTCCGGCACCGACCTCATCACCCTCCAACCGGGCGAGGCCTGGACGGCCCACTGGGGCCTCAAGTCCCTCTGACCTGCGAAGACCCGTCTCGGATCCCGGGGCCAGAAGGCGTGTCAGGTTCCGCCACCCGCACCGCTGAGCAAAGCAACCACTGGAACTCTCACTTCGTGAGGTGGCGGGCTAGGACGACGCGCTGGATCTGGTTGGTGCCCTCGAAGATCTGCAGGACCTTGGCCTCGCGCATGTAGCGCTCGGCGGGGAAGTCGCGGGTGTAGCCGGCGCCGCCGAGGACCTGGACCGCGTCGGTGGTGACCTTCATGGCCGCGTCGGTGGCCACCAGCTTCGCCACCGACGCCTGCTCGCCGAAGGGCAGTCCCGCGTCGCGGCGGCGGGCGCCGTCGAGGTACATCGCGCGGGCCGAGTGGACGGCCGCCGACATGTCGGCCAGCAGGAACTCGATGCCCTGGAACTCGATGATCGGGTGCCCGAACTGCTTGCGCTGCTGCGCGTAATCGACCGCGAGGTCCAGCGCGGCCTGGGCCAGGCCCACCGCGCACGCGGCGATGCCCAGACGGCCGGAGTCGAGCGCGCACAGCGCGATCTTGAGCCCGTCGCCTTCCTCGCTGATCAGCCGCTCGGCTGGGACGCGGGCGTCCTCGAAGTACAGCGGCGTCGTGGGTGACCCGGTGAGTCCCATCTTGTGCTCGGGCGGTCCCGCCGTCAGGCCCGAGGTCGTGGAGTCGACCAGCAGGCAGCTGATGCCGCGCGCGCCTTCGCCGGTGCGCGCCATCAGCGTGTAGAAGTCCGCCTCGCTGCCGTGGGTGATCCACGCCTTCTGCCCGTTGAGCGCGTACTCGTCGCCGACCCGCTCGGCGCGGGTGCTCAGCGCGGCGGCGTCGGAGCCGGCGTGCGGTTCGGACAGCGCGTAGGCACCCAGCGTCGAGCCGCCGATCATCTCCGGGAGCCACCGCTCCCGCTGCTCGGCGGTGCCGAAGTGGGCGAGCGGGAAGCAGCTCATGGTGTGCACCGACAGGCTCACGCCGACCGTCATCCAGGCGCTGCTGATCTCCTCCAGGACCTGCAGGTACACCTCGTACGGCTGGGAGCCGCCGCCGTGGTCCTCGGGGTAGGGCAGGCCGAGCAGCCCGGTGTCGCCGAGCAGGCGGAAGACGTCGCGCGGGAACTTCCCGGCGGCTTCGTCCTCGGCGGCGCGACCGGCGAGTTCGTCGCGGGCGATCTCGCGGGTCAACGCGAGCAGATCAGCGGCTTCCTGCGTCGGAAGCAGGCGGTCAACGGTCATGGCGCGCTCCCGCGGTCCAGTGTGAGTACCGGGCTGTCGTACTGCAATCAGTACTGTAGGCGGTACGCCAGTACTGTGAAAAGCTCTGCGCCGAGTATTCAGAATCCTGTGGCAGGCTTCTCCCGATGAGCACCTCCCGAGCCGAGCGGGCGCTGAACCCCAGACGAGCCGAACTCCTGGGTCGGCTTCGCGACCTGTTCCTGGCCGAGGGGTTCGCCCACTTCACCCTCGACGACCTGGCCGGACGGCTGCACTGCTCGAAATCGACCCTCTACACGTTGGCCGGGAGCAAGGAGCAGCTCGCGGTCCGCGTCGTGGCGCACTACTTCAAGAGCGCCACCGAGGACATCGAGCGCCGAGCGGAGGTCGCCGACGACCCGCGGGAGAAGGTGCGCGCCTACCTCGACGCCGCCGCCGAAGCGCTGCGACCGGCGTCGCGGGAGTTCATCACCGACATGGGCGCCAATCTCGCCACCCGCGCCACCTACGAGGCCAACGCGGGCGCCGCCGCCGACCGGTTGCGCGGGTTCATCGCCGAAGGCGTCCGGCAAGGCGTGTTCCGCGAGGTCCACGCGGGTTTCGTCGGCGAGATGGTCGGCCGCACCATCGCCGGCATCCAGCGCGGTGAGATCGGCGAGCGCACCGGGCTGTCCGACGCCGCCGCCTTCGCCGCGCTGTCGCAGTTCCTGCTGGGCGGACTGGCCCAGGAGAAGTCCCCTTCGGACACAGTGGAGGAAAATTGATCGTCATCGGCGGTGAGGCCCTGGTCGACCTCGTGCCGGATTCGTCCACCCCGGACGGAGAGCTCGGCCCGCTGCACCCGCTGCTCGGAGGTGGGCCCTACAACGTGGCCATCGCGCTGGGCAGGCTCGGCGTGCCCGCCGCGTTCTACGCGAAGCTGTCCACCGACCAGTTCGGCGACCGCATGCTGCAACGGCTCACCGAGTCCGAAGTGGACACCTCCCTGGTCCAGCGCGGTCCGGAGCCCACGACGCTGGCCGTGGTCGGGCTGGAGGCCAACGGCTCGGCCCGCTACAGCTTCCACACCGAAGGCACCGCCGCGCGCTTCGTCACCGACCAGCCTCTCCCGGACGGCACGACCGCGTTGTGCCTGGGCACGCTGGGCATGGTCCTCGAACCCGGCGCCACCGCGTACGAGAAGGTGCTGTTCCGCGAGGCCGAGCGGGGCGTGTTCATCGCGCTCGACCCCAACATCCGAGCCGACCTCATCGCCGACGCGGACGCCTACCGGGCGCGGTTCTCCTCCTGGCTGCCCTCGGTCGGGCTGCTCAAGGTCTCCGACGACGACGCCGAGTGGCTCGCCCCGGGGCGCGACGTGGTCGAGGCGGCCCGCGAGTGGCAGGCGCGCGGCCCGGCGGCGGTGGTGCTGACCAGGGGAGCCGACGGGCTCACCGCGGTCACCGCTGACGGCGAGGTCACGGTCCCCGGCCGGAAGGTCGACGTCGCCGACACCATCGGCGCCGGCGACACCGTGCAGGCGGCGCTGCTGGCGTGGCTGCACCGCAACGGTGCGCTGTCGCCGGAGCAGGTCCGCGCTCTGGACGTGGGGCAGTGGGAGCAGGCCCTGTCGTTCGCCGCCGCCGCGGCGGCCGTCACCGTTTCGCGTCCGGGAGCCGAACCGCCGTGGTCCGCGGAGCTGGACGCGTGATCGGAATCCATCCGGTGGTGTCCGAACACGCCCCGTGAGCTCATCGGTCTGACTGCGGACGAACGAATCCGGATTAGACCGTTCGGATTTCACTCGTGGTCACGATGGTGGTGTCAGACGGTGGCGGAGCGTCGACATCGGCGCTCCGCCTACCGGTAAGTGTGATGTGATCGTGGTCCCACCTGCAAAAAAGAGGAAACGCGATTGCTGCGCGGGGACCCTCCGGCGGTCTAGCGTGACTACTGACAGGACCCCAACGGGGTGGTGCTGCGACGGTTCGGACACCCCGACCGGAGCGCGGGCGACATCGAGCCCTGCCGCTTGGCTGGGCAATCGCGGTCGTCATCACGCACCCCTTGACGAGCGCGAGAGGTTCCCGAATGCCCGACGACGTGACCGCCAAACGTACCGTCGCGCTGCGCTATGACGCCGGCGAGCACGAAATGCAGGTGACGCAACCTACCGAGGGTGCGCCTGGCGTCGATCTCGGCAAGTTGCTGGCCCAGACCGGTTTGGTGACGTTGGATCCGGGCTTCGTCAACACCGCAGCCTGCAACTCCGACATCACCTACATCGACGGCGACGCCGGAATCCTCCGGTACCGCGGCTACCCCATCGAGGAGCTCGCGGCGAAGTCGAACTTCATCGAGGTCAGCTACCTGCTGATCTACGGTGAGCTGCCGACCCAGCAGGAGTACGACGAGTTCTCCGAGCGCATCCGCCGCCACACCCTGCTGCACGAAGACCTCAAGCAGTTCTTCGACGGCTTCCCCCGCGACGCGCACCCGATGCCGGTGCTGTCGTCCGCGGTTTCGGCGCTGTCGACCTTCTACCAGGACAGCCTCAACCCGTTCGACAAGGACCAGGTCGAGCTGTCCACGGTCCGCCTGCTGGCGAAGCTGCCCACGATCGCGGCCTACGCCTACAAGAAGTCGGTCGGCCAGCCGTTCCTGTACCCGGACAACTCGCTGGGCCTGGTGGAGAACTTCCTCCGGATGACCTTCGGCTTCCCCGCCGAGCCCTACGAGGTCGACCCGACCCTGGCCCGTGCGCTGGACCTGCTGTTCATCCTGCACGCCGACCACGAGCAGAACTGCTCCACCTCGACGGTCCGGATGGTCGGCTCGTCCGAGGCGAACATGTTCGCCAGCGTCTCGGCCGGCATCAACGCCCTGTTCGGCCCGCTGCACGGCGGCGCGAACAGCGCGGTGCTGGAGATGCTGGAAGGCATCAAGAACAACGGCGGCGACGTCGACGCGTTCGTCGAGCGGGTGAAGAACAAGGAGCCCGGCGTTCGCCTGATGGGCTTCGGTCACCGGGTCTACAAGAACTACGACCCGCGCGCGGCGATCATCAAGAAGACCGCCGACGAGGTGCTGTCCAAGCTGGGCGCCAACGACCCGCTGCTGGACATCGCGCTGCGGCTGGAGGAGCGGGCGCTGTCCGACGACTACTTCGTCTCGCGCAAGCTCTACCCGAACGTGGACTTCTACACCGGCCTGATCTACAAGGCGATGGGCTTCCCGACGAAGTTCTTCACCGTTCTGTTCGCGCTCGGCCGGCTTCCCGGCTGGATCGCGCACTGGCGCGAGATGATCGAGGACCCGGCCCGCAAGATCAGCCGTCCGCGTCAGGTCTACACCGGTGCCGCCGAGCGCCCGTACAAGCCGATGGACCAGCGCTGATCTGAATCGTTACCTGAATCAAGTCTGAGGCCAAGGCCTCCGACCGCGCAATGGGCCCCGGAGAGCCCGGCCACCGAGGCCGGCCCCGGGGCCTTTCTGCATCTCAACGCCCCGCTGCTGGCGCCGAAACCCGGATTACCGCCGTAATCGGGTGACGGATTACTGCGGTGTTCGGGCAAAGGATTGCTGCCGGTAATACGGGCGAGGTGAGGTGAGGTGTGGGGTCAGGGTTCGATCCCTGCCAGGGCTCTGGTCACCAGGTTCTCGACCTGGGGGAGGGCTGCGGCGCGCTGGGTGGGGTCGAGGCCCAGGCGGGAGCGGCGGTCGAGGACGTCGTCGGCGTCGAGGGCGCCTTCGTGGCGGACCGCCCAGAGGACTTCGGCCGCGGTGAGGTGAAGGCCTTCCGCCACCGGTTCGGCGAGGTCCTGGTCGAACTCGGTCAGGGCCGCGACGCGGGCGGCTTCGGTGCCGTACTTGGCGACGAGGGTGGCGGGAGCCTCGATGTCGGTGAGATGACGCCGAGGGGCCGCGCCGACCAGCGCGATCTCGGTGGTCCGCGAAGGCCCGGCCGACAGGCCGCGGGAACCGACCGCCGCGTCCACGGCGTCGGCGGCCATCTTCCGGTAGGTCGTGAGCTTGCCGCCGATGACCGTGATGATCCCTTCCTCCGACGTGAGCACCGCGTGGTGGCGGGAGAGGTCGGCGGGGTCCTTGCCGTCCTGCTGGAGCAGCGGCCGGAGGCCGGCGAACGATCCGAGGAGGTGGTCGCGGGTCAGCGGCACTCCCAGGACGTCGCGGATCCCGGCCAGCAGGAAGTCCACATCGGACTCGGGGACAAGCGGGACGGCCGGGATCGGGCCGGGCGCCCGTTCGTCGGTCAGGCCGAGGATCGCGCGGCCGTCGGGTAGCGGAATCAGCAGCAGGAACCGTCCCGGCTCACCTGTCACGGGCGCGACGACGGCCGTTCCGGCGATCCCGGCCGCGTCGGCGTCGACCACCAGGTGCGATCCGCGCGACGGGCTCAGCCGGACCTCCGGCACGAGGTCACCGGCCCACACGCCCGCGGCGTTGACCACCGACCGCGCGCGGATCCGCAGCGACTCGCCGCTGCGCCCGTCCACCAGGTCGGCGCCGCCGCCGTCGAGGGACGTCACCGCGCAGCGGGTGAGGATGCGCGCGCCGAACCCGGCCGCCGTGCGCGCCAGCGCCACCACCAGCCGCGCGTCGTCGACCAGCTGCCCGTCGAAGCTCAGCAGGCCGCCGCGCAGCCCGCCGGGGCGGAGGCCGGGAACCAGCGCGAGGGCTTCGGCCGACGGGATCCTCTTGGGCGAGGGAAGGACGTCGGAGGGCGTCCGCGCCGCCCGACGGAGCGCGTCGCCGGCCCGCAGGCCCGCGTGCAGGACGACCTCCTGGCGCCGCGACACCCCTTCGTGCAGCGGGATGAGCTGCGGCAGCGGGCGGACCAGGTGCGGGGCGGTGCGGGTCATGAGCACGTGGCGCTCGGCCGCGCTCTCCCGGGCCAGCGCGATGTCGCCGTGCGCGAGGTGGCGCAGACCTCCGTGCACGAGCTTGCTGGACCAGCGCGAAGTTCCCCACGCGAGGTCCTCGGCCTCCACCAGTGCCACCGACAGTCCCCTCGCCGCTGCGTCGAGGGCGACCCCGGTGCCGGTGACACCGCCGCCGACGACGAGCAGGTCGACTTCCTGCTCCGCCGCCGCGTGCAGGTCGGTTCGCAGCCGGGCGGAGTTCAGCGAGGTGGCGCGCAGCGAACCGGCGGGCAGCGGCGTGGTGATCATGAAGGGCTCCTTGGCTGGAGAGCGCCGTCGAGGAGGTGGGCGAGTTCATCGGTCAGCGAGTCGATGCCGACGTCCTCGGTCGCCGGACCTGCGGAGATGACGAAGGACTGGGTCAGCAGCAGCAGCGAGCGGGCCTGCACCGCCACGTCGCCGGGGCGGATCGATCCGTCGGCGTGCCCGGCGGCCAGATACTCGCGAATGAACCCGTCGGCCGCCAGCTGGGTGCCGCCCAGTCGCTCGACCAGGTAGGGCAGCAGCAGTTCGGCGTCGGTTTCCAGGACTCGTTGGAGCAGGGGAGCTTCGTGCAGCAGTCTGATGCCGCGCACCATGACGCGCACGAGGCGCTGTCGTGCCTGACCGGTCACCGCCGCAAGACGGGCTTGGTCGAGGACTTCGCCGAACTCGACGGTGACGAGGGACGTGACCATGCTGCCGACGTCGGGGAAGCGGCGGTACAGGGTCATCCGGCTGACGCCCGCGGTGCGGGCCACCTCGGTCAGCGTGGTGCGTCGGACCCCTGCGGCCAGCACGCACGCGCGCGCCGCGCTGAGCAGGTCCGCGTCGGCGACCCGGTTGGCCGCCTGCCGCTTGCCGGTGCGGGCGCGGTGCGGATCAGCTCGGTCGATGCTGTGACAATCCGACTCCATGTGTCACACTCTAGCCGTGAACGGCGAGATCGAACACACCCTCCGCGGCAGCTGGACCCCGTCAGGGGCCGCGTCCGCGCCACTGTCCCCGGCCGCGCTGCGCTGGTTGCGGCACCGCATCGGACTCACCGAGACCACCACGCCGGCGGTCCCGTCGTCGCTCCTCGACGTCCCCGAGAGCTCCCTCGCCGAAACCCCGCGCGCCGAGCTGGAAGCGCTCCTCGGCGAGCGGCACGTGCTCGTCGACGCGGCCGCGCGGCTCGGACGCGCGGGCGGCATGTCCTACAGCGACCTGGTGCGCAGGCGCGACGGCGCCGAACTCGCCGTCCCGGACGCCGTTCTGCTGCCCTCGGACCCGGAGCTGGTGCAGGGAGTGCTGGAGATCTGCGCCCGCCACGACATCGCGGTGGTCCCCTTCGGCGGCGGAACGTCCGTGGTGGGCGGCGTCGACGCGCTGCGCGGCGGCAAGAACGCCGTCGTCGCCCTCGACCTGGTGCGGCTGGACCGGCTGATCTCGCTCGATCCGGACTCGCGGATCGCCGTGCTGCAGGCCGGGATGCGCGCGACCGAGGCCGAATCGCTGCTGACCGCGCACGGGTTCACGCTCGGGCACTTCCCGCAGTCCTTCGAACGGGCCACCATCGGCGGGTTCGCCGCGACCCGCTCGGCGGGCCAGGCGTCCTCCGGCTACGGCCGCTTCGAGGACATGGTCGAGGGCGTGCGCCTGGCGACGCCGGCCGGTGAGTGGAAGCTCGGTATCGCCCCGGCGTCGGCCGCGGGACCCGATCTGCGCCAGCTCGCCATCGGCAGCGAAGGGATCCTCGGTGTCATCACCGAGGTCGCCGTCCGGGTGCGGCCCGCGCCGAGGCGGAGCCGCTACGAGGCGTTCGTGGTCGACGGCTGGCAGGCCGGGACCGACGCCGTGCGCGCGCTCGCGCAGGAACGGGTGCTCGCCGACGTCACCAGGCTGTCGGACCCGACCGAGACCGAGGTGCAGCTCGCGCTGTCCGGGCAGCTCAAGGCGCGTGCGCTCGGGAACCTCCTGCGAGCCAAGGGCGTCCGCAACCCGTGCCTGCTGGTGCTCGGCTGGGACGCCGGTACCCGCACCGAGCTCAAGCAGCGCCGGGCAGCCGCGGTGCGCGCCCTGCGCGACGTCCGGACCGTGCGGTTGGGGCGGGCGGCCGGGGAGTCGTGGAAGTCGCACCGGTTCTCCGGACCTCGGCAGCGGGACGCCCTGCTCGACCGGGGAGTGTGCGTCGAGACGCTGGAGACCGCGACGAGCTGGAGCGGCCTGAGCGAGCTGCGCTCCGCGGTGCGCACGGCCCTGGTTTGCAACCTGCAGACCGGCAGCAAGCAGCCCATCGTGATGTGCCACGTCTCGCACGCCTACGAGACCGGCGCCTCGCTGTACTTCACGGTGCTGGCCCCGCGCGACTCCGAGCACGCCCTCGCCCAGTGGCAGCGCGCGAAGGAAGCCGCCTGCGACGCCATCGCCGGTCGCGGCACGATCAGCCACCACCACGCGGTCGGCGTCGACCACCGGCCGTGGCTGCGCGCGGAGATCGGCGACATCGGCACGGCGGTGCTGACCGCGGCGAAGCGGGCGGTGGACCCGACGGGAATCCTCAACCCGGGCAAGCTCATCCGCGACTAGCGGAGATGGGGCTGTAGCGGAAGCCGAGACCCCGGTAGACCTTCAGCGCCGGTTCGTTGTCGGCATCGGCCATCAGCGTCACCGCGCCGAGCGCGGCGAGCTCCCTGGTCAGGAACGTGCAGACCTGCGTGGACAGGCCCCGGCCGCGGTGCGCGGGATGGGTGGCGACGCCGGAGACGTAGCGCAGGCCCGGGGCGGGCCAGGAGTCCCCGGCGATCGAGACCGGGGTGCCGTCGGTGTCGCGGATCCCGGCCCACCGCACGGCACCCGGGTCGTCGGGGAACAGGTACGAGCCGGGATTGGCCGCGCGCAGCAGCGCGTCGATCGCCGGCTCGTCGGCCGCGGTCAGCCACTCGACGTCCGGGGTGGGGCGCTGCGGTGCGGCGCCGTCCAGGTGCAGCCATCCGAACGTCGCCAGGACCTCGTGGCCCAACCGCTCGGAAACCCGGGCGGCCAGCGGAGCCGCTGCCAGCAACCGCACCTTCGGACGGGTCAGATCGGGCAGGACCTCCCGCAGCAGCGCGACGACGTCGTCCTCGTCACCGGCGTGGACCACCCGGTCGGCGCGGTTGAGCCGGGGCGCGAACACGACCACCGCGTTCCGCGACCGCCACGCCGCGCCGCGCTCGTGCGGGTACCCCGGCTCCAACGCCTGGGCCGCCCACCGCACCATCAGGTCGGACGTGACCTCCGCGACCTCGGCCGCATTCCTGAGCTCCTGCACCCGCCCAGCGTAGGGATTCACATCTCGCGCGAAGTTCGAATGCCGTCCTTGCCGGGCTCAGGACTTCTTGCGGCGGGAGAGGAAGCCGGTGGGCAGGCGGGGTTTGGTGATGGCGTCGCGGAGGTCCTCGAACGCCTCGTGAACGGCGAGGCGGGACTCCGACGGCGACGCGTCGGGAGCCTTGCGGTCAGCGGCCGGCATGCCCGAGGAACGCAGCCAGCGCTCGTCCCAGACGACCTGCATCGCGGCCGTCCAGCGCTGCTTGACCTCGGCGACGAGCTCGTCGCGGACCTTCTCCGACTCCTCCGTGCGCTGCTTGCCCGCCGCGACCTTCTCGCCGAGCTTCTCGGCGCTGTCGCGCTCGTGCTTGCGCATCTCCTTGCCCGCGGCCGTGGCCAGGGCGGTCAGCTCGCGGTAGCGCTCGGCTGCGGTCTCAGTCACCGGCTTCCTCCCGGACGGTGGCGTCCGACTCCGTCGAACGCTGGGCGGGCACCGGCGGCGCCCCGCCGAGGTCGAAGGGCAGGACCACCTCGGGACGCGAGTGCACCGAGCGGTCGAAGAACAGGCCGCGGCGCGAGCGCGGCGACCAGTTCACCGGCTGACCCGCGGCGAACGCGCTGAGCTCCTGGCCGTGCACGTCGAAGGCGACCCACGCGCCGATGTCGTCCACCGGCCCCATCCCGAGGGTGTTCTTCACCCGCTGCACGCTGCGCCACCAGCCGATCACGTGCACCCGGGACTCCGGGCCCTGCTTGAGGATCTTGCGCAGGGAGTCCAGCGCGCACGCGCGGGTCACCGGATCCTTGCGCTCCAGCGTCGTCTGCGCGGCGTCGACGGCGTAGAGCACCACGCAGTGCCGGACCGGAGACGCGCCCGCGTCGATGTCCTGGGCGATGCCGTCGAGCGTCGCCGAGATCTCGTCCAGGCCCACCACGTCGACCTCGTGGCCGCGCCCGCGGAGCTCCTCGGCCACGGCGCGCGCGTCCTCGTCGACGTCGTCGAGCAGGGCGCCGATGGTGAACCTGATCTTGCCCGGTTCGTGCTGGCGGGACAGCGAGAGCGCCGCCGCGCCGAGCGCGCTGGTGGTGTCCTCGCGGACCGAGCCGATCACCGCGATGTTGCGTCCCGGCGAGCGCGACAGCCGAACGGCCGCGGCCGTGCCCTCGACGTCGATGACCTGGCCGAGCAGCGCGCGCGGTGTGCTCACCGGCGCGGTCAGCTTCCGGAAGTCCTCCAGGGCCGAGAGCTTCGGCAGGTTGGAACCGTCGAACAGGCGCGGCGGGTGCGAACCGGCCGCGCGTCGCTGCCACAGCCGCTGCTGCAGCTGGTGGAACGTGTCGCGGGCGGTGGCGTCGGGGATGCGCGCGATCTCGTTGCCGTGCTTGACGCCCGACTCGTGGTTGACCACCGCGTGCCAGCGCGGCAGCTCCATCGCCGCTTGGTTGTGCTCGGTGAGCACGCGCCGCGCCTTGGGCAGCGCGATGCGCAGGATGAACTGCTCGAAGATCGCCGGCTTGCCCCAGAACGCCTCGATGCCGGAGACGTCCTGGCTGGCCAGCACCAGGTGGATCCCCTGCGAGCGGCCTCGCCGCGCAACGTCTTCCAGCAGCTTGGTGGCCTGCGCGGTCACCGGGTCGCGGTCGGCGAACAGGTACTGGAACTCGTCGATCACCGCGACGATCCGCGGCCACCGGCCCTGGGGGTCCTCGGCGCGCAGCTCTTCGAGCTTGGTGACCTCGTGCTCCTTGGCCTTGTCGGCGCGGCGGCGCATCTCGTCCGCCAGGAACCGCAGCAGCGCCAGCCCGAACTCGCGGTCGGTGTTGACGTTGACGCCGACCAGCTTGGAGTGCGGAAGCCAGCTCGGATCGCGCTTGCCCGGCGTGAACTGGGCGAACGACACGCCTTCCTTGAAGTCCAGCAGGTACAGCTCCAGCTCGTCCGGTGAGTACCGGGCGGCCATCGCGCCGAGCATGCTGTAGAGGAAGTTCGTCTTGCCCGAGCCGCTCGGCCCGCCGATCAGCGTGTGCGGACTGGCGTCGCCGAGCCGCATCCACACCTCTTCGCCCTCGTCGAACCCGACGGGCGCCTGCAACTCGGAACGCGAGTGGCACTGCCACAGCTCGTCGGGCAGCAGGTCGTCGAAGTTGCGGACCCGGGCGCGGCGGGACTCGAACTCGGCCGCGATCGCCCCGCACGCCTTCGACGCCTTGCCGCGCGTGGGTGGATCGTCGAGCGCCACCACGGCTTCCGGCCCGGTCATGCTGGTGCGGGCCCGGTTCTCGCCGATCAGCGTGATCGACTCTATGGAGCTGTTGACGGTCAGCGGGAGATCGACGGTGATCAGCTGGATCCCGCAGGCCAGGCCGTTGCGGGCGATGCGCTGGAGCTGCTGCTGCTGTTCCTCGCGCAGCGGCTGGCCGTTGCCGAACAGCACCGCGATCCGCCACGGTTCGCCGCGCCTGCCGTTGGCGGCGGCCAGCGCGCGCAGCGTGGTGTGCTCGCCGAGCAGAGCGCCGGAGTGGATGCGCTTGATGTGGTCGGAGAGCACGTCGAGCATGTCGCCCAGCCGCGTCGGGTCGTGAGCGGTGAGCAGTCCGGCGCTGCTGAGCGGGTGCAGGTCCGGCAGCGTCCCGGTCAGCCTCGCGACGTCCCAGCTGTGAATGCGCACCTGGCCGGGTTCGAAGTGGCCGACGATGCGCAGCAGCAGGTTCTGCACCAGGGTTTCGGCGGTTTCGGGCACCTCGTCGGTGGTGATGCGCAGGTGCGCGAAGTCCAGCGCCGGGACCACCGCGGCGAATGACGGCGTCAGCGGGGAGTCGGGGACGTTCGCGGTGCCGATGCGCCACAGCTCGGGCGGGTGCGCGACGTCACCGCCGCCGAACTCGCCGAGCCAGGCGTCGAACGGGTCCGACGCGCTGCCGGGCGAGTTCGCGGCGACCAGCTTCTCCAGGGACGGTGGGCCCTGCTCGGTCCAGTCCCGGAAGATCTCGTCGCGGTCGGCGAGCGCCCTGGCGAGCGCGGCCTGGAAGTGCGGGTCGGCCGGGTCGGCGACCTTCTCCGGTTCGCGTTCGGCCTCGGCCGCGCCGAGCTGGGCGATGCGCAGTGCGTACTCCTGCTCGGCGCAGGTGTCGAGCACTTCCTGGTGCGCGTTCTCGGCGGCGCCGAGGGCGGCGGAGATGCTGCGGCGCAGGTGCTCGAATGCCGATTCGATGCGACTTCGCCGGTCACTGCGTTTCACAACACGCCACCTCGGAGACCGAGTTACGGAACGTGATCAAGGTACCACCTCGAAATAAGCCCCGCCTAACCCATGCGCAGGCACGAATACCGCGCAGTGGGACGGTGTTCTGCGATCCGCCGACCGTCCTACAAACGGGTGGCGAAGTCGCGGATCGTGTTCAAGACGAGGTCGATCAGGCGTTGAGCGCGCTCGACCTGGTCATGCGTTCGGGGGAGCCCTGGGGGGAGGACGGTCTCCGGGTGCTCCGGGTCGAGCCGGACCAGCGCTTGACGCGCTTCGTCGAGCTTGCCCTGGCAGGTTCCCAGGTGCGCGCCGGCCTCCTCGAGGTGGCGCTCGATGCCCTGCAGGACCTGCTGGAGTTCGTCGAGCGAGGACACCGCTACAGCCGCCCGGCGTAGCTCTCAGTGGAGGAGATCGTCGCCGACAGCGTGCCCTGCGCGCCGCCGATCGTCTGCAGGACTTCGGCGAGCATGCCGTAGGCGTGCTGCATCTCGTCCTGCGCGGTGCCCTGGATGGCGCCGGAGAGCGCGGCTTGCGCCTCTTCGAGGACGAGCGCCGTCTGCTGGAGGGCTGCGACGCCTTCCTGCATCTTCTGGTTGGCCAGCGAAATGCCTG
Source organism: Saccharopolyspora karakumensis (assembly GCF_004349225.1). Taxonomy (NCBI): domain Bacteria; kingdom Bacillati; phylum Actinomycetota; class Actinomycetes; order Pseudonocardiales; family Pseudonocardiaceae; genus Saccharopolyspora; species Saccharopolyspora karakumensis. The sequence goes on along the minus strand of NZ_SMLA01000004.1, from coordinate 195,383 downwards.
CGCGAACTTCTTCGACGCCTGCCATGTGGATTGCGGTCCTCTCCAGGGCGGTACGACTCTGCAAGGATTCACAAGGTAGTGCCCGAGCGAGATCAGCGCGCGGCCGGGCCACCCCTTGTTGATCACTGTTCGGTCTTAGCCGGCAGGCATGTTGGAGTCAGTTGTCTACTGTGGATTCCTGGTGATCCGGGGCGTCCTCCGGCTCCTCCGACCACGCCTCGATGAGCAGGCGTTCGCCGGCCGGGACGAGTTCGCCGACCAGCTCGGGGTCGTCGACCACCGACCAGGCCGTCGGCGGCGCGCAGGCGACGCGGTGGCGGGCGTAGCCCGGCCCCAGCTCCCGCAGGAAGTTGCGCACCACGCGCGAGAGGGCCGCCACGTGCCAGCCCGTCTCCCCGGTGCCGCGGCTCATCGTCAGCGACCAGCAGCCGGGCTCCTCGTCGGAGCAGTCCCCGACGGTCACGACCTGCCCGCCGACCCGTCTGACCAGGTCGTCGCAGGCAGCTCGGGCGGAGGCTTCGTCCTGCGCGCCGACGACCACCGTGATGAGCAGTTCGAGCTCGCTGTGTGCGTCCATCGCGGAAGATTCTTCCGCATCCGCACCCGAGTGCGAACGCCCGAGAGGATCAGATGTTGATATCGCTCTCGTCGGGGTCGGCGAGGCCGTAATAGGCGTAGAGGTTGCGGCCCTCGGCGTCGGTGAGCCGTCCGCCCTCGGCCTCGACGCTCGGGGCGTTGCGGACCCGGGCTCGGGACACCGGGATCTCCAGCCGGTTCTCCGCCTTGATCGCGCCGTCGAGCGGCACGAAGGTCTCCCTGACCCCGAGCATGCCGAGCCGCACCGTGACCCATTCGGGCTGGTTGGTGTGGTCGTCGACGTAGACGTTGCCGACCCGGCCGACGCGGTTGCCGTCGCTGTCGAAAACCGGTGTCCCGATCAAGTCCTGCGCACGCTCGACGTTCATGGCAGCCCCCCGCTCCGTCGGATTTCAAGCTGCCCGGAAGAGCGGACGCCTGCAACCGCGCAAGCGACACGCCTCACTCGATCAGGTAATGATCGTCAGTATTATCAGCCGATCTAAGAATTCAGTGCTCGGCCGATGAAGTTGCGGACATCCGTCATGACCTCGGCCTTGTTGGTCTCGTTGAACAGCTCGTGGCGGCCGCCCGGGTAGATGTGCTCGTGGAACTCGTGGCCTCGGATGCGGTCGATGCCGGTCCGGGTGTCGGCCTCCGGCACCAGCTCGTCGTCCTCGCCGTGCACCCACAAGGTCGGGATCTCCAGCGCCGGGCCCTCGTTGATCGCCAGCAGGCAGTCGTCGATCGCGCGCAGCGTGGGCCGCTTGAACGGGCCGTGCCAGACCAGCTCGTCGGCCAGGTACGCCGCGCCCACCTCCGGGTCGCGGGACAACGTCGCCGGGTCGATCGGGGTGTCCGGGATCTCGTCGTGCTCCAGCAGGTCGAGCACGTGCCAGGTGCCCAGCACCGGACCGGACAGCACCACGGCGGCCAGGTTGCGCTGGTGCTCCTGGGCGTAGCGGGCGGCGAGCATCCCGCCCATCGAATGCCCGATCAGCACCACCGGCAGGTCCGGGTGCCGCGCGGTCACCTCGCGGCGCAGCGCCTCCAGGTCGGCGACCAGGACCTCGGCGTCCTCGAAGTGGACGCGGTCGCCCGGCGAGCGGCCGTGGCCGATGTGGTCCGGTGCCCAGACCACCGCGCGTGCGTGGACCAACTGCTCCGCGACCCACTGGTAGCGGCCGGAGTGCTCGCCGTAGCCGTGCGCGATCAGTGCGATCCAGCCGGGGTTGTCCGCCGACCACTCCCGCACTGCCAGGGTTCCCAGGCTCCCCGCTACCTCGCGGTCCGTTGACTCGATCATGTCGCCACCCCAGCACACCGGCGCTGTTCCGGCCACCGCCTCCGGTGTGATCGACGCGTCTCCGCTGCGGCGGGAAGAAATCGCTTTGCGTAGCGCGGTGCGGGTAGCAGAACCTGAGCGGTTCCGTGGACTCCGTGCGCCGCTCCTGATGTATGTCCAATACACGGCGTCGTGGCGTGCTCGCCACGAAACCGCTGAAGAACCCGCGGCGGTGCCGGCTGAGTCCCACACCTGAAACTTCCTCGAGCTCCGCCGTGCCTGGCGGCTAGTGGTAGGCGGTTTCTTCGATGGCGCCTGCGCCGCAGACGACGTCGCCGGTCCACTCGACCGGAAGCGGATCGGTCTCGTCCGGCGGGATGACCTGCAGGACGGCCGGGGTGGGCTGGCACGGGTCGCCTTCGCCACCGTGCGGGACGGCGCTCCAATGCAGCGTCGCCGCGGCCGACTGACCGGGGGAGAGCCCGATGAGCGCGGGCCCGGGGTTGGCCGTGCGGGCGACGTTCGTCGGCAGCGGGTTCCCGGCTGCATCGACCAGCTGCATTCCGCCGTAGCCGTAGATCGTGCAGAACCGGCCGCTGGTGTTGGTCAGCGACACGTCCGCGTAGCGCTGGCCCGCCCCGGCCTCGACCGGCGACATGCTGCCGGCCAGCTGCGAGGTGTGGCAGCGCGGATCGCGCGGCTGGTCCGGTGCGTCCTGCGCGTGAGCGGGCAGGCTCGCGCCCGCCAGCGCCCCCGCGGCCAGAAGTCCGGCGGACGTCCGCAGAATGCGTGCTCCGATGTGCCGGTACACGGCCATCACCCCCGTTCCCGCCGCCCCAGCGGGTTGGTTCGGTCATTGCTCTGCTGTTGGGGAGACGCCCTCCGGCGGAAATGGTTGCCCCGCGCCGGAAAAAACGGCGGTGCTTCGCGGGTCCGCCTCCACTGTGCATCTGGTGAAGAAAACTCGCGACTAGGATCAGTGGCTCACCGGAACAGGTGAGTGGAAATACGCAGTGTTTGCATTGAGTGCCGATCTCCTGGGGCTCTCGGGCGGTGATCTTAACCCGAATGGCGGAACTGGCGGTTTGTTGGACTTCGATAGTTTGAGCAGCGGCAGAGGCCAGAACTGCAGGGGGTAAAACATGGCCGAACGCATTCCCGGTATCGACGTAGCGCGATACCAAGGGGAGCCGAACTGGGGAGCGGTGCGCGGCGCCGGATACGTCTTCACCTACATCAAGGCGACCGAGGGCATCGGATATGTCAGCCCCACGCTCGACGCCCAGCTCAACGGGGCGCGCGGGGCCGGCATGGTCACCGGGCTCTACCACTTCGCGCGACCGGACACCAACACGCCGCAGCAGGAGGCCGCCGACTTCGCCGCGCAGCTGGCGCGGACGAACTCCGCAGGTCCCGGCAACCTCCCGCCGTGCCTGGACATGGAGACCGAGGCGCCCAACCTCGGCGGCTGGATCAAGGGGTTCATCGACGCGCTCCGCGCCCACACCGGGCGCAACGAGATCGTCGTCTACGCCTCCAGCTCCTGGTTCCAGGACAAGATCGCCCCGGAGACCTGGGTGGATCCCGGAGTGTTCCTGTGGGTCGCGCACTACGGGCGCAACCCCGGCGAGCCCGGCTACATGACCGATCGCGTCGTGATCCACCAGCACGCCTCCGACGGGCAGGTGCCCGGCATCGGCGGTGACACCGACCTCAACGTTTCGCTGGTGCCGCTGGAGGTGCTCACCGGAGCCGGAGCTCCGCCGCCACCGCCCCCCGCACCGCCGCAGGAGACCTACGTGGTGCAGCCCGGTGACACCCTGTCCGACATCGGTGCCAAGCTCGGCGTCGACTGGCGGGAGATCGCGCGGGTCAACGGAATCGCCGACCCCGACCTCATCTACGTCGGTCAGGTCCTCAGGATTCCTCGCTAGGGCGGCGTTCTCGTGATGGCCCGGGTGGTTGCGCCGCCCGGGCCGTCACGATGCGCAAGTGGCCGAATCGAGCGAGAGCGCGAAAAGCACGTGCCGGGAGTCACTTTCCGCCCGGCGCACATTTCCGTTGGGAAAAGGTTCGCCCGGAACAACCGGTTCCCGGTTCTCCCTCGATCAACACGGGTTACCGTTTTCGTGAACATCACCCGAGGTGGAGGTGAACGCGATGGCGGACGTCGCTGCCCTGGTCCGGGCTCACTGGACCCGCGGTGCACCCGGCCGAGACGCGCCGGGCGAACTGGTCACGGCGTTGTACCGCTGGTGGGTCGTCGCGATGGTGCTCAAGATCCTCGGCGCGACGTGGGACATCTGCTGGCACTTCCGGTGGCTGCGGGACGACCTGGCGCCGCCGCACCTGCTCAACACCGTCGGCACGGTGATGGTGATCGGGCTGGTGGTCATCCACAGCTACACCGGCATCGGCGTCGACAAGGCCACGCTGCGCTGGATGCAGTGGGGACTGGGGATCTTCCTCGTCGCCGCGCCGCTCGACGTGATCAACCACCGGGTCAACGGGCTGGACATCACGGCGTGGAGCCCGTCGCACGCCCTGCTCTACCTGGGAACCGGGCTGATGAGCGTCGGCCTGCTGGTGGGCTGGGACCGCCACGGCCGCGCCGACCGGTACTTCTACCCGGTCACCTGCTTCCTGTGGTTCACCGTGCTGGACAACTTCATGTTCCTCAACCAGCACCAGGAGTACGGCGTGCTCGGGCTGGCCGCGTGGGAGCGGGGCACGCCCTACGCCGAGGACAGCCTGCTGCAGTTCGCCGCCGATCAGCTGCACCGGCCGTTGGACTACATCGCGGTGGAGAACTTCACGCTGCCCACGCCCGACTGGCTGTACCCGAGCTGGGCGGTGCTGACCGGGCTGGGCACGCTGCTGCTCGCCCGGATCCTCGTCGGTCGTCGCTGGACGGCCACCACGATCACCGTCGGCTACCTGCTCTTCCGCTGCGTGGCGTGGGCGCTGCTGGCCGCGGCCGGGTTCCCGATCTCCACCGTGCCGTTCTTCCTGCTGGTCGGGGCGCTGGCCATTGACCTGTCCTGCCAGCTGGTGACCCGGATGCGGCCGCTTGTCGGCGCGCTCGCGGTGACGGTCGCGGCCTACGCGGCGTTGTGGTTGCAGCACGTCTACATCGCCGCTCCGCCGTCGGACTTCGCCTCCGCGCTGTACGTGGTGGTGCTGCTGGCCGCGATGTGGGGCGTGTTCGAGCACCTGGGCTCCGGCGGGGTGCGCCGCATCGAGCAGCACCTGGCCGCGGTGCGCGACTGGCGCGTCCGCGGCTGAGTCACACGATGACGGGGGCGCGGGAGAGGACGACACCGAGCCCGTAGGCCATGCCCATGACGGCGACCTCGAAGGTCACCCAGGTCAGCAGGGCGGTCCGCTCGTGGCGGGCGATGCGCGGCAGGAGCCGGAACCGCATCTGGGCGCCGACCACGGCCAGCACCACCAGGCACAGCGCCTTGCCGAGGAGGATTTGGCCGTACTGGGTGGTGACCAGGCCGGTCAGGCCCGCGTTCGGCGTGATGACCAGCTCCATCACGCCGTTGAACAGGCCGGAAGCGCCGACCACGAGCAGGGCGAGTCCGGCGAGCTTGGAGAAGCGGGGCAGCGCTTCGGCGAGCAGGCCGCGCTGCGGTGCGACGAACAGCGCCACCGCGGCCAGGCCGCCGACCCACATGGCCGCGCCGACCACGTGCAGCTCCATCGAGATCATGCTGAAGTCGTGGTACTGCCAGTCGGTGGCGTGGCCGGTCAGCGGCATCGGCAGCAGCCCGAGCAGCGCGACGATGGTGCGCAGCTCGGTGGGCACCGACTCGCCGAAGCGCACCGCGAGCAGGCCGATGACCGCGCACAGCAGTCCGCCGCCCGCGCTGGCGAGCAGGCCGGGGCCGGCGGGCACGTCGTTGATGTAGGTGATCACCAGCGAGGTGGTGGCCGGAGCTCCTGTACTGGCTTCCATGGCTTGCAGGACCAGCGAGAACAGCGCGCTGAGCATCCACACCAGCGCGGTGATCACCGCGATCGGGCGGGCCTTGGCGAGCACGGGTTCGGTGCGCGCGGGCTGGTCGAAGCCGAGCAGCTTGGGCAGCATCGAGAGGCCGACGGTGGCCAGCGCCGCCAGGTCCAGCAGCACCCGCATCACGGGGATGCCGAAGCGGACCAGGGGAGGCAGCCCGGGCAGTCCGGGGATGGTGCCGACGTCGGTGTAGGCCGTGGCGGCCAGCGCCGTCAGCAGCGCGGTACCCAGCAGAGCCAGGACGACCAGCGCTTTGGCGTTGCGCGGACGCTTCTGCTCGGTCTGCTCGCTCCCGGACACCGCTTCGTGAACAGCCACGTTCCGCATGATCTCACCCGAAGGTGGTTCGGCGGGCACGAGTCGCGCCAGATCACGCCTCGTGACGCAATTGTTCCTGAGCGCGAGGGCGGGTGGACGACGTGATGTTCTCCCCATGTCGTTTGGATCACCGTTTCCCGCCACATAAGTTGATCTTCATTTTCGTTGATGTTCCTGCTCCCAAGGCGTGTTCGGCGGAATGATTCCAATCCGGTCCATTTGTCCGGGGCCTGTTGCGGCGCCGCGGGTGCCGTTCAGAGATGTGTTGCTGACAAAGTCCTCAGCGTTGTTGTTCTAGAGTCGGCGGCGTGATTCCGGCGGCGAGCGCACTTGTGCACCTGAAGTGCGCTACCCCCGTGCGCGATTCGCCGGGCCGTCGAGCGGTGTTCACCGGATCGGTTCCCACGAATTCCACTCGACGTCGGACTGGTGGCGGACAATTCGTGGTCTGCTGTGACAGCGGGGTTCCGGCACTACGGGATCACCCTGGGTTCACCCGGGGTAGGCCCGGGAACCCTCCGGGCAGCTCTCAAGCACGTCCCCGCAGCCAGGCAGCGGGAGCTCGGTACGACGGCGGTTCGCGGCCGGCCGCCGTCGCTGGAATGCGAGCGAGGATCGCCTCAGGGAAATTGGGGGTCCGGCCCCGGATGTGCGCCGGGCTCGCGAGACGCGAGATTGAGCGGTGTGAACGGACAGAGTGTCATGCAACACGCGCTAGGGCGTGATGCGCGATGACCGCACTTGCGGTGGTGCTGGCGGCGCTGGGCGCCTGCGGATACGCGCTGGGCGCGCGCCTGCAGCACGCGGCCGTGCACGCCACGATGGACGGCGGCGGGCTCGGCCTGCGCAACCAGGCCCTGCTGGTCCGCAACCCGCGCTGGCTGGCAGGGCTCGCCGCGCTCGGCAGCGGCGCGGTGCTGCACGTCTGCGCGCTGGGGCTGGCCCCGCTGAGCGTCGTGCAGCCGATCGGCGTGCTCGCGCTGCCGATCACCGTGCTGCTCAACCTGCGCGAGCGGGGGTGCAGCCGACGCGACGTCAACCCGAGCATGGTGCTGGCCGTGCTGGCAGCGACCGGCGGACTCGCCGCGTTCGTCCTGCTGGCCGCGGGCAGCGCGACGCCGACGCCGGTCGGCGACGACGACCAGTTCACCGCGACCCAGATCGTCGCGGTGGCGGTCCTACTGCTCGGCGTGGTCGCGGTCGCGACCCGCTCGAAGGTGCGCTGCGTGCTCTTCGCCGCCGGCTGCGCCGTGGCCTACGGGTACGTGTCGCTGATGGCTCGCGCCGTCGCCCAGCAGGTCGGGACCTGGGACCTGCTGGCGATCAACCTCCTGTCCGTGCTCGGCATCGCCGTGGCGATGGTCGCGGGTGGCTGGCTGCTGCAGCACGCCTACGCCAGCGGCCCGCCCGACCTCGTCGTGGCCTGCCTGACCGTCATCGACCCGCTGGTGGCCGTCGGCCTGGGCATCGGCCTGCTCGGCGAGGCCGATCACGTCAGCGGCTGGGTTGCCACCGCTGAAGCGCTCTGCGCCCTGGTGGCCTGCGCCGGGGTGTTCGCCCTGGCGCGCCACCACCCGGACAACACCGAACACCGCACATCGGACAGGCTGGACGCCGACCAGCCCCCGACAGAAGTTCCCGCCGGTACCGCCGGACACCGCACGTCCCCTCGTCCTAACGGGAGTTCCTCTTGACTTCGCAACCGTCGCGCAGGCGCCCGCTGCGGATCGTGGTCGGTGCGACCACCTACCCGCCTCACGTCAACGGGGCCGCCAACTTCGGGCACCGGCTGGCCACCGGCTTGTCCGCACGCGGGCACGAGGTGCACGTGGTGTGCCACTCCGACACCCGCGAGCCGCGCACCGAGGTCGAAGACGGCGTTCTGGTGCACCGGGTGGGCTCCTACAGCTCACCGTTCCACCCGTCGATCCGCGGCCTGATGCCGTGGCAGGCGCGGCAGGCCGACGCGATGCTGGAGGAGATCCAGCCCGACATCGTGCACGTGCAGTCGCACTTCTTCATCTGCCGCGGGCTGATCGACTCGGCTCGCAAGCGCGGCATCGGAGTGGTGGCCACCAACCACTTCATGCCGGAAAACATCTTCGGCTACTTCAAGATCCCTCCCTTCCTGCAGAACGCCGCCGGACGGCTGCTCTGGCACAACCTGGTCAAGCACTACCGCAAGGCGCAGATGGTCACCGCGCCGACGCCGCGCGCCGTGCAACTGCTGCAGGACAACGGTTTTGACCGCACCGCGCTGCCGGTGTCCTGCGGCATCGACGTCGACCGCTACCGGCGCCCGGCCGCCCGCTACCGCGAGGAGAACCCGGACCCGGAGGCGCGGACCGTGCTGTTCGTCGGCAGGCTCGACGAGGAGAAGCACATCGACGACCTGCTGCGTGCCATGTCGTTGCTGCGCACCGAGGTCCGGACCCGCCTGGAGATCGTCGGCAACGGCGCTCGCCGGGAGGCGTTCGAGCAGCTGGCCGACGACCTCGGCATCGCCGACCGGGTGCACTTCCACGGTTTCCTCAGCGATGAGGAGCTCCTGGAGGCCTACGCCCGCGCCGACCTGTTCTGCATGCCCAGCATCGCCGAGCTGCAGAGCCTGGCCACCATGGAGGCCATGTCGGCCGGCACCCCGGTCGTGCTGGCCAACGCCATGGCGCTGCCGCACCTGTGCCGCCCGGGCGAGAACGGCTGGCTGTACCCGCCGCGCGACGTGCACGCGCTCGCGGGTGCGATCGGCGACGTGCTCGCCGACCGCGCCACCATCGACCGGATGGGCCAGGCCAGCCAGCGGCTGGTCTCCCGGCACGACATCGACGAGGTCCTGGGCCGCTTCGAGTCGCTCTACCACCACGTGATCGACCCGGACAGCGCGGTGGAACTCGACGAGATCAGCACCGAGCTGGCGAGCTGACCATGATCGTTCCGGACCTGCACCCAATGGAGCGTGTAGCTCGGATCAACGGCTCCGACGTGCACTACTGGGTCTACCGCGAGGAGCTCGGGCCGACCGCCGAGACGGTGCTGATCGTGCACGGGCTGCGCGGCACGCACCACGGCCTGGAGCTCATCGCCGCCGGCCTGATCGGCAAGCGCGTCGTCATCCCGGATCTGCCCGGATTCGGGGATTCCGGGCCGATGAACGCGCGGCACGACGTCGCCGGCTACGCCGAGGTGATCACCGAGCTGATCGGCCGGCTCGGTGGCGCCGAGCGGCCGCTCGTGCTGATCGGGCATTCGTTCGGTTCGATCATCGCCTCCCGTCTGGCAGCGTTGAACCCGTCCTTGGTGCGCCGGTTGGTGTTGATCAACCCCATCGCCCAGTCCGCGTTGCGCGGCCCGCACGCGGCCCTGGCCGGTCTGACCGCCGCTTACTACAGGCTCGGCGAGCGGTTGCCCTCCCGCGCCGGGCGATCGCTGCTGACCAATCGGTGGGTGGTGCTGGCGGCCAGCCGGGCGATGACCCGGACCCGGGACAAGCAGCTGCGCGGTTTCATCGACGACAACCACCTGCGGCACTTCAGCAGGTTCCACTCGCCGAGCGTGGTCAACCAGTCCTTCCAGGCCTCGGTGACCCACACGGTGACCGACTACGCCGACCAGCTGGCGATGCCGGTGCTGCTGGTGGCCGGTGAGCACGACGAGATCGCGCCGTTGGCGGGCCAGCGCGCGCTGGCGGCGCGACTGCCCGACGCCGAGCTCGTCGTCATCGCCGACGTGGGACACCTGGTGCACTACGAGACCCCCGATGCCGCGGCGGCCGAGATCGTGCGGTTCCTGGGGCGCAGCGACCACCGCGAGAAGCTCGCGATCGCGGAGCAGAGCCGATGAACCTCGTGGTCGACGCGCGGTGGACGCGCACCGATCAGCACGACGGCATCAGTCGTTACGGCGCGAGCCTCATCGAAGCACTGCACCACCTACATCCCGTGACGATGCTGATCCACGACGAGCGGCAGCTGGACCTGCTGCCCGACGGGGTTCCGCACGTGCTGATCAACAGCCCGTTCTCGCCGCGCGAGCTGTGGGTCTCGCGCACCCTGAACCGGCTGGGCGCCGACGTGGTGTTCAGCCCGATGCAGATCATCGGCGGGTTCCGCCGCGACTACCGGCTGGTGCTCACGCTGCACGACCTCATCTACTACCGGCACCCGGAGCCGCCGGGGTTCCTGCCGCTGCCGGTGAAGATCGCCTGGCGGCTCTACCACAAGGCGTTCTGGCCGCAGCGCGTGATGCTCAACCGCGCCGACGCCGTGGTGACCGTCAGCGACACCACCCGCCGGTTGATCGAGCGTCACCGGCTGACGCGCAGGCCGGTCACCGTCGTGCACAACGCACCTCAGCCGCAGCCCGCCCGGACGTCACCACCAGGACCGGGTGGCGGTCCGCGCGAGCTCGTGTACATGGGTTCGTTCATGCCGTACAAGGACGTGGAAACGTTGTTGGCGGGCATGGCTTTCCTTCCTGGTCACCGGCTGCACCTGGTCAGCCGGATCGCACCGCAGCGCCAGGCCGAACTGCGCGAGCAGCTGCCGCCGGGGGCGGACGTGGTGTTCTGGCGGGGGATCGGGGAGGACGAGTACCAGCAGCTGCTGGCTCGGGCGACCGCGCTGGTCACCGCCTCGCGGGACGAGGGTTTCGGGTTGCCGGTCATCGAGGCGATGAACGCGGGGACGCCGGTGGTCTGCAGCGATCTGGAGATCTTCCACGAGGTCACCGGCGGGCACGCGAAGTTCTTCGAGTCGGGGAGGCCGAAGGACTTCGCCGATGCCGTGCGCGCGCTGGAGGACGACGACGCCCGCGCCGACCTGGTCGCGGCGGCCCGGACCCAGGCGGCGAAGTTCACCTGGCAGAACTCCGCCGAACGACTCCTGGACCTGGCGCGGCGCCTGACCGGCCGCGGTCAGTGACTCCAGACCTGGATGGCCCGAGCCACGTACCCGGCCTGCGGGGTCTGCGAGCCTGATGGGTGGGTGTCGAAGTCGGCCTCCTCATCGCAGTGCGGATCCTGGTAGACGGTCACCGGGTGGCCGGTGTTGTTCGCGAAGGACTCGGCTTCCCACCCGGTTTCGAGGGTGACGCACCGCTCGACACCGGTGGTGCGCAGCGCGAGTTCGCGGGATTGACCACCGAACCCGGTTTCCGGCCAGACGCAGAAAGACCCTGCGGGGCAACTGGTTCGGCTCACCTCGGCGTCGGCCGGCGGGCCGGCCAGCAGCGCGGCCAGCGACAGCACCGCCGTGAGCACCAGCCCGAGCGCGAGCGACCATCGGGATCGGAGCCGGCCGGAGGCGGTCCGGGGGAGGGCGTAGGCGGGCATGTCGGAAATCCTTTCGCCGGAGGGGGAATTCGTTCCGCGTCGGCGTTGATCGCCGCGCTGGAGCAAGATTGGCGGCACAGCGGGAGCGTTTCCAGCGAATTGGCCGGATACACCACCTACGGGTGGTTTCCCAGGCGTGGAGAGCCATTCCCGAAGACCCGGAGATCGACTAGTGATCCCTGCCGGATACACCACGGTTGAGGTATAAAGTCCACCACTACCCGTCGGTAATAGCGGAGGTCGGCGATGGTGCTGGACGCTGATGTGATCGTGGTGGGCGCGGGCCTGGCAGGCCTGGTCGCCACCGCGGAACTGGCCGATGCCGGTCGCCGCGTGGTGCTCCTCGACCAGGAACCCGAGGCTTCCCTGGGAGGTCAGGCGCATTGGTCCTTCGGCGGGTTGTTCCTGGTGGACTCCCCGGAGCAGCGCAGGCTCGGCGTGCGCGACTCGCACGAACTCGCCCTCCAGGACTGGATGGGCACCGCGGCCTTCGACCGCGAGGAGGACCTCTGGCCCCGCCGGTGGGCTGAGGCGTACGTCGACTTCGCCTCCGGCGAGAAGCGCGCGTGGCTGACCGCGCAGGGCGTGAAGTTCTTCCCGCTCGTGCAGTGGGCCGAGCGCGGCGGTTACCTCGCCTGCGGCCACGGCAACTCGGTGCCGCGCTTCCACGTCACCTGGGGCACCGGTCCCGGCGTGCTCGAACCGTTCCTCCGGCGGGTCCGCGAAGCCGAGGCCAAGGGCCTCGTCGAGCTGCGGTTCCGGCACCGCGTCACCGAACTGGTCACCACCGGCGGCGCCGTCACCGGCGTGCGCGGCAAGGTGCTCATCCCCAGCGACGCCGAACGCGGTAAGCCGAGTCCCCGGAAGACCAAGGCGGAGTTCGAACTCGCCGCGCAGGCGGTGGTCGTCACCTCCGGCGGGATCGGCGGAAACCTGCCGCTGGTGCGCAAGAACTGGCCCAAGCGCTTGGGCAAACCGCCGAAGAACATGATCGCCGGAGTGCCCGGCCACGTCGACGGGCGAATGCTCGACGTGGTGGCCAAGACCGGTGGCCGGATCATCAACCCGGACCGGATGTGGCACTACACCGAGGGAATCCGCAACTACGCCCCGGTGTGGACCAGGCACGGCATCCGCGTCCTGCCCGGCCCCTCCTCGCTGTGGCTGGACGCCAACGGCAACCGGCTGCCCGCGCCGCTGTTCCCCGGATTCGACACCCTGGGAACGCTGGAGCACATCATGGGCACCGGCCACGAGCACACGTGGTTCGTGCTCAACCGGCGCATCATCAGCCGCGAGTTCGCCCTGTCGGGCTCCGAGCAGAACCCCGACCTCACCGGCCGCAGCGTCCGCCAGCTGCTGCAACGCGGTGGCGGTGCCACTCCCGGACCGGTCATGGAGTTCGTGCGGCGCGGTGAGGACTTCATCGTCCGCAACGGCGTCGCCGCGCTGGCCGAGGGCATGAACGAGCTCGGCGACGGCCACATCGACGCTGCCGAGCTCGAACGCACCATCGTCGAGCGGGACCGCCAGGTCGCCTCAGGACTCGGCAAGGACCTGCAGATCAACGCGATCCGGGAGGCCCGCCGCTACGCGGTGGACCGGCTGATCCGGGTGGCTGAGCCCCACCGGCTGCTGGACCCGGCGGCCGGGCCCCTCATCGCGGTGAAGCTCAACCTGCTGACCCGCAAGACCCTCGGCGGCCTGGAGACCGACCTGGACGGCCGGGTGCTCACCGATGGGGTGACGCCGCTGGACGGGCTCTACGCGGCCGGAGAGGTCGCCGGCTTCGGCGGCGGCGGCGTGCACGGATACCGAGCCCTGGAAGGCACCTTCCTCGGTGGTTGCCTGTTCTCGGGCAGGCAGGCCGGAAGGGCCGCCGCAGCGGCAGTGGGCTGAAAAAGGGGAATCAGATGAAGCAGCCGCTCACGAATCCTGAAATCTGGCTGCGCTCATCAGTCACGTCGAGCCATTCCGAAACGGTCCGGCCGTCCCCGCAGACAATGGGTTCGCCGATCACCCTGCGGTGAATCGTCGCGGTGTCCCCGGGATTGCCGATTCCTCGCACCGAGGCGGTCGTCACCGGTTCCGAGCGGATCCGGGTGCCGAAGGCGAGGAAGTCGGTGGTGTCCTGCTCAGGAGCCGCGTGCGCGGCCTGGACCAGGACCTCTCTGATTTCGAGGGCGATGGTGGCGATGTGAGTTCCGAGCCCGGAGATGGGCACGATCGCCGCCACCGCCATGCCTAACAGGGCATTCCGAAGCTTGCGCATCACAACCCCCACTTGGCCCGCCAGTTCGCTTTTCGACCGGATTTTCGGCGAAGTTCTGCGTTGGTCGGGACGGTTCCCAGTTTATTGACCAGAACCCGGATCCAGCAGTATCCGATCGGGTAAGACGAATTCGTGCGGGGCACCCACGAAGACCGGTGACGCGCAGGGGTCGGAACTGGTTCGACAACACCTCGGGTGAGTGAGCGGACGACCAACATCGACCCGGTCCGCGACGACGAAGGCGCCGGCGGACCACGTGGCCACCGGCGCCTTCGAACGCGTGTTCCGCACAGGTCAGCCGGTGCGCGAGCCGATTCCCGTGAGGGAGCGGACCTCCATCTCGGCCTGACGTTCGACGTCCTGCTCGGACTTGCCCAAGAAGGTGCCGATGGCGGCGAACAGGAACGAGATCGGGATCGAGACGATGCCCGGGTTCTTCAGCGGGAAGAACGCGAAGTCCACGCTCGGGATGATCGAATCCGGCGAGCCCGACACGACCGGCGAGAAGATCACCAGCAGCAGGCAGGAGATGAGCCCGCTGTAGATGCCCCAGAGCGTGCCGGTGGTGTTGAACCGCTTCCAGAACAGCGTGTACAGCAGCGTGGAGAGGTTGGCCGAGGCGGCGAAGGCGAACGCCAGACCGACCAGGAACGCCACGTTCTGGCCCATCACCAGGATGCCGCCGCCGATCGAGACCACGCCGATGACCAGCGCGGTCATGCGCGCCACCCACACCACGCGGTCGGAATCGACCTCGCCGCCGCGGACCACGCTGGCGTAGACGTCGTGCGCGAACGACGCCGACGCCGTCAGCGTCAGGCCCGCGACCACCGCCAGGATGGTGGCGAAGGCGACGGCCGAGATGATGCCCAGCAGGACGGTGCCGCCGATCTGGTAGGCCAGCAGCGGTGCCGCCGAGTTCTCCGCACCGGGCGCGGCCAGGATCGCTTCGCTGCCGACCAGGGCGCTCGCGCCGTAGCCGATGATCAGCGTGCACAGGTAGAAGATCGCCATCGTCCAGGTCGCCCACACCACCGAACGCCGCGCCTCGCGCGCGTTGGGGACGGTGTAGAAGCGCATCAGCACGTGCGGCAGACCACCGACGCCGAGCACCAGCGCCAGCGAGAGCGAGACGAAGTCCAGCTTGGTCATGTCGGACTTGCCGTACTGCGCGCCGGGAGCGAAGATCGCGCGCCCGTTCGGGTTGTTGTCCGCGGCGGCGCGCAGCAGCTCGGACATGCTGTAGCTGAACTTGCCGAGCAGGAAGATCGTGATCAGCACGGCGCACAGCACGAGCATGGTGGCCTTGATGATCTGCACCCACGTGGTGCCTTTCATGCCGCCGACCAGCACGTAGACCATCATGACGGCGCCGACGCCGACCATCACCAGCATCTGCCCGACGTGGCCGTGCACGTTGAGCAGCAGCGCCACCAGGCCTCCGGCACCGGCGATCTGGGCGATCATGTACATGACCGTGATGGCCAAGGTGGACGTCGCCGCCGCGGCGCGCACCGGACGCTGCTTCATCCGGAAGCTGAGCACGTCGCCCATGGTGAAACGGCCGGTGTTGCGGGTGCGTTCGGCCAGCAGCAGCAGGTTGACCAGCCAGGCGACCAGGAAGCCGATGCTGTAGAGGAACCCGTCGTAGCCGTAGATGGCGATCGCGCCGGCGATGCCCAGGAACGACGCGGCCGACAGGTAGTCGCCGGACAGCGCGATGCCGTTCTGCACACCGCTGAAGGCGCTGCCGGCGACGAAGTAGTCGCTGGCGGTGCCGCGGTTGCTGACGCGGTAGACGATGAACAGCGTGATCAGCACGAACGCCGCGAAGACGCTGGTGTTGATGATGACGCTGTCGTCGGGGATGACGTGGGGTTGGGCAAGGTTCATCGGTCGAACTCTCCGGCCTGCTCACGGATTTCGTCGACGCGCGGGTCGATGTGGCGGCGGGCGAACCTGACGTAGAGGGCGGTCAGCCCGACGGTGGTCACGAACTGCCCGATTCCCAGCAGCAGCCCGACGTTGACGTCGCCCACGACGGGCTTCGCCAGCTCCTCCGGGAAGTACGCCGCGGCCACCACGTAGCCCAAGTACCAGATGAGGAAAAACGCCGTCGCGGGGAAAACGAACCATTTAAGTCGACGGCGGAGGCTGCGGAATTCGGCGCTCTGCTGGATTGCGGTGAAATCGGGCCGGTCGGCGGTTGTGCGAACCGCGCTCTTCTCGATTCCGCCGAACGCCGCGCGTTGATTTCCGGGCTCGCGGGGGGAACCGCGCAGCGCGGATTGCGTTGCGTTGCTCATGCATCCTTCCTGGGGCTTCAGGGTGTGCCGGCCGGGGTCGCCGAGCTGGCGGAGGCGGGCAATTCTTACCACTGTTCTACCGCTATCGACACTGTGGGGAGCACCACCTGCGGGTTTCCATTTCACCCGTCTGAGCAGGAACGGAGCCGAGAGTCCGCGACGGGTGGGCGACTCTCGGTTACTGGCTGGTAAGGCCAGGTCAGAGACCTGCCACTTCAAGATCGAAAGCCGCTGACCTGGTGTTACAGTCTCTCTCGCGGAAGAGTTCCGGGGTCATTTTAGTCCGAACGGGTGAAATTGCGTGAAGCGCACCCGAACTGCTCGAACACTCGGCGTGATCTCGCCTGTTTGGCGTAGCACATTGCGAAAAAGCCCCCGGTGCTTTCCTCGCGGCAGGGGCATATAGTGCTTGGACACTGAGAGGTAGTCGTGCGAACGGGAAGGGTCACGGTTCGATACCGGTGTCCGGAATGTACCGGCCGGGGAAGTCATTGGTGACGCTGAGTATCGACGAGATCGTGAAGGCAGGGAGTCACGCGTTGGTTCGCCGACCCCACGCCCTCCCGGCATGCCTGCCTTTCACCCCAGACCATCAGCACGACGATTGCGGGACCGCACGCATGCGCCGTTCGCCTACGCTTTGTTCGACACGCTCGCTTGACCAGCGCGGAGACGCACAGGGAGATCGCTCGTGAGCGGGGACCGGCGGCCCGCCGGCTTCCTGCAGTGGCGCAACTGGTCGCTGCCCACGAAGCTGGCCGCCGTCGTGCTGGTGCCCGTCCTGTTCGCGATCACGCTCGGTGTCGGTCAGATCCAGTGGCAGGTCGACCAGGCCGACCAGTACGGCCGGGTCGCGCAGGTGCTCGACGCCGAAGACCAGCTGGAGCCGCTGACCAGCGGGCTGCAGCTGGAGCGCAACCACGCCGTGGAGAACCTCGTCGGTGAGGGCCAGATCGGGGACTTCACCGAGCAGGTCGGTGCCACCGACAAGGCGGCCGAGAACCTGCGGGTCATCCTCACCGAGAACGACATCTACACCGACGTCGTCCACGAGCGCTTCGCCGAAACCCGCAAGGCGCTGGACGGGCTGACCGCGGTGCGTGCCGGGGTGCAGGCCAAGCGGGTCACCGCCATGCAGGCCGTCGGCGCCTACAGCCAGGCCGTGCGCGCGGCGCTCGCGCTGGACCGCGCGCTGACCACCAGCGTCGCCGACCCCCAGATCTCCAGCACCGCGACCGCGCTGACCGACCTGCTCAGCCTGACCGAGGAGGTCCGGCTCCAGCAGGCGCTGGTGCTGTCCGGGTTGCGCGACGGCTCGCTGGACGCGCCCACGCTCGACACCCTCTCCGGTTCCCGCGCCCGGCTGTTGTCCAAGATCAACGACGCCAGCTCGGGTGTGGCCAAGCACTGGCAGCAGCGCCTCGCGGAGCAGCTCCAGGTCCCGGCGATCGTGCAGCGCAACCAGATGCTCGGCGTGGTCGTCGTGGAGAGCACCGACCGCAAGTCCAGCGGTGGCTTCTCGGTCGAGCGCGAGGCGTGGAACAGCGCCAGCGACGGCTCCGCGGCGACCATCGAAGGCGGTCGCGGCGAGCTGGCGGCCGAGGTACGCACCGTCGCGCAGGGCCTGGCCGACGACGCCGGCGACAGCGCCGGGTGGGACTCGGTGATGCTGCTGGCCTCGCTGATCGCCGCCGCCGCCGTGATCATCATGATCACCCGCCAGCTGCTCGGTTCGCTGCGCGAACTGCGGATCGGCGCGCTGGACGCGGCCGAGTACGACCTGCCCTCGGCGGTCACCGCGGTCCGCCAGGGCAAGGGCGCCGAGGCCGAGGTGCCGCCGCTGCCGATCAACACCACCGAAGAGGTCGGCCAGGTGGCGCGGGCCTTCGACGAGGTCAACCGGCAGGCGCTGCGCCTGGCCGTCGAGCAGGCCGACCTGCGCCGCGGCTACAGCGACGCGTTCGTCAGCGTCTCCCGCCGCAGCCAGGCGCTGCTGGAGCGCCAGCTGCGCCTGTTCGAGGAGCTGGAGCAGGACGAGGAAGACCCCGACCAGCTGTCCAGGCTCTTCCAGCTCGACAACCTCGCGACCCGGATGCGCCGGAACAACGAGAACCTCATGGTGCTCTCCGGCAGCGACCTGGCCCGCCGCTTCACCCAGCCCACCGAGCTCGCCGACGTGCTGCGCTCGGCGGTCTCGGAGATCGAGCAGTACCCGCGGATCGCGGTGCAGCCGACCCCGTCGGTGAAGCTGCGCGGCAACACCGCCAGCGACCTGGTGCGCCTGGTCGCCGAGCTGATGGACAACGGTGCGAACTTCTCCGCACCCGACACCGTCGTGACCGTCTCCAGCTACCAGTCCGGTGACGGCACGGTCGTGCTCGACGTCCTCGACAACGGCATCGGCATGGGCGACGACGACCTGGCCTCCGCCAACGAGCGGCTCGCCCGCGTCGCCGAGGACGACATCTCGACCTCGCGCCGGATGGGCCTGTTCGTGGCCGGACGCCTGGCCGCGCGGCACGGCATCAGCGTCGAGCTGCACGGCGGTCCCGACGTCGAGGGCGTGCGCGCCACGGTGCTGGTCCCGGCCGAGCACGTGGTCTCCGCCCAGCCGAGCGGCCAGTCGCAGATGCCGCCCGCGGCACCGCCCGCGCAGGTCAACGGCCACTCGCTGCCGGGCTTGCAGACCTCGTTCCCGGGTGCGGGTTCGCCGCTGCCGCAGCGGGTTCCCGACCAGCACCGCCCCGAGGACGACGGCTGGCAGACCCACGAGCCGGCCTGGGCCCAGAACGACGAGCCGAGCTGGGCGCGCAGCGAAGAACCGAGCTGGGCGCACAGCGACGACGACTACAACGCCAACGCGCCGACCAGCCTGTTCGAGCCGATCTTCCCGAACGACCAGGCCGAGCGCTCGGGCCAGTTCGACGGGAGCGGGTTCTTCGACTCCGGCTCCGGCCAGGCCAACGACTTCTTCGCCCCGGCCGGAGGCGAGGACTCGCAGACCAACAGCTTCTTCGGTTCCTCGCTGGACTACGACCAGCCCGTGGCCGGCGAGGAGCCCGACGAGCCCGCCGAGGAACCGGCCCGCAACGACCTGGCGGGGCAGTGGTTCATGCCCGCGGCGTCGGACTCGATCTCGGAGACCGGTGAGTTCCGCTGGCCCGAGACCAAGGACGGCGACTCCGCGCTGTTCACCTCGGAAAAGCCCGCCGAGGACGACGAGCCGCAGCTGACCTCGTCCGGTCTGCCACAGCGCAAGCCGCGCAACCGCGTCGCCGCTGAGCCCGCTGCCGAGGAAGCTCCCCAGAGCCGCAGCGCCGAGGACATCAGCAAGCAGCTGGCGCACAACGGCGTCCAGTTCGGTCACACCGACCCGGAATCGGTGTTCAAGCCGTGGCCGCCGGACCCGTCGGAGCCGGCTCCCGAACTGCCCCAGGCCCAGCCCTGGATCCCGCAGACCCCGGAAGCGCAAGCCTGGGACTTCGCCGCGGACAAGGCCCGCGAGGCGGCGGAAGCCGCGGCGAACCCGCAGGAGACGTCGTTCACCAGCGCCGGGCTGCCCCGGCGCAAGCCGAAGGCGAACCTGGTTCCGGGAAGCGTGTCCGACCAGTCCCAGCAGCCGAGTCAGCCGCGACGGTCCCAGCGCGACCCGAACGCGTTGCGCAGCAGGCTGTCCGACTTCCAGGGCGGCGTCAGCCGTGGCCGGCACCGGATGACTGACGAGGGCTGAGTGGTGGACACACGCGAGAAGACACGTGATCATCTCGGCAACGAACAGGAGGTTGCATGAGCGCACAGACTATTTCCCGCAGGTTCGGCTGGCTGATCACGGACTTCACCGAACGCGTGCAGGGAGTGGCGCACGCGATCGTGGTCTCGGCTGATGGACTGGTGCTGACCGCTTCGGCGACCCTGCCCAGGGATCGCGCCGATCAGCTCGCAGCTGTGGCCTCTGGTCTGCTGAGCCTGACGCAGGGATCGGCGAAGTGCTTCGAGGCCGGCCGGGTCGTGCAGACGATCGTGGAGATGGACCGGGGCACCCTGCTGCAGATGGGCATCAGCGACGGTTCGTGCCTGACCGTGCTGGCCGCGCCGCAGTGCGACATGGGGCTGATCGCCTACGAGATGACCATGCTGGTCGAGCGCGTCGGCCAGATGCTCACCCCGGAGATCCGCACCCAGCTGCAGAACAGCGCGGGCGCTGTGTCGGGTCAACTGGTGTGAGGAAGCGATGAGCAGACGCTCGGAATACCCCCGCCGAGACCGAAGACGGCAGAACTCGGGCGATGACAGCTTCGCCGATGTCGTCAACGCGTTCACGTTCGGCGCCAAGTCCAAGCGGGACAAGCGCAAGGGGCGCGAGGAGCCGGAACCGCCGCAGGACCACGAGCTGGACCAGCGTGCCCGGACGGTGTCGCAGGACCCTGCCGACGCCGCTCCCCAGGCCCCCGCTGCCTCCAGCATCCGGTCCTACACCTGGACCGGCGGCCGGACGAAGTCGAACTACGAACTGGCCATCGAGACCCTGGTTTCGGTCGGCGAGAATTACCGACCCGGCGCACCGGTCCGGCTGGAGCACCAGTCGATCGCCGAGCTGTGCCAGCAACCGCGTTCGGTGGCCGAGGTGGGGGCACTGCTGTCGGTGCCGATCGGGGTCGCCCGCGTGCTGCTGGCCGACATGGCCGAACTCGGATTGATCACCGTGCACAACACGGTGAGCGAAAGCGGTAGCGCACCACACATGATGTTGATGGAAAGGGTTTTGAGTGGACTCCGTCGGCTATAGCGCACCCCAGCTCGGCTCCATGCCGGAGGCTGCCAACCGGGGTGGCACCAGCTCGACGTCGGCGAAGATCGTCGTCGCGGGCGGGTTCGGTGTGGGCAAAACGACGTTCGTCGGTTCGGTCTCGGAAATCGTTCCGCTGACCACCGAAGCGGTCATGACGGAGGCCTCCAAGGGCGTCGACGACCTCGACGCGACTCCGAACAAGACCACCACCACGGTCGCCATGGACTTCGGCCGCATCTCGCTGGCCTCGGACCTGATCCTCTACCTGTTCGGCACGCCCGGGCAGCAGCGGTTCTGGTTCATGTGGGACGACCTGGTCCGCGGTGCCATCGGCGCCGTCGTGCTGGTCGACACCCGCCGGCTGGCGGACTCGTTCTCGGCGATCGACTTCTTCGAGGACCGCGGCCTGCCCTACCTGGTGGGCGTGAACATGTTCGACGGGCAGATGCTGCACTCGCTCGAACAGGTGCGGGAAGCGATGGCGATCGGGCCCGAGGTGCCGATCGGTCCGGTGGACGCCCGGGACCGGGAATCCACCAAGCGCACCCTGATCGCGCTCGTGGAGCACGCGATGCGGCACTGGACTTCGCGCCAGGCCATGTGAGCTCGACCGGGCGCCTTTGCGGTCACGGGTGGCGGTTTCGACCGAGGAACTGCCACCGACCCCGGAAAGGCGCCCTTCGCGCCGGCTTCCGGCGTCAGCGCTTGCGGCCGACGCCGCCGAGCAGGTTGTACTCGCCGTCCGAGGGCTCGGTCAGGCGTGGTCCGTCCGGCCACCAGTCGAAGAGGTTGACCAGGCCGGGCTCGATCATCTCCAGGCCGGCGAACAGCTCCTGGATGTCCTCGCGGCTGCGGTAGAAGCAGCTGCCCATCATCGAGTTGAACTTGACCTGCGATTCCTCGGCGAGCTGCGCGCGGGAACTGCCGTCGCCCGGGTTGTGCAGGTGCGAGATCGCCAGGAACGAGCCGGAGGCCAGCGCGTCGAGGTAGGTGCGCATGATCGCCGGGGGGTTCTCGTCGTCGGTGACGTGGTGCAGCGTGTTGCTGTGGATCAACCCCACCGGGCGGTTCAGGTCCAAGTACTTGCGGACCGACTCGTGGTTGAGCACTTGCTCGGGATCGCGCAGGTCGGCGACCGCGAAGTGGGTGAACTCGTTCTCCTCCAGCAGCGCGCGGCCGTGCGCGGCGACCGTGGGGTCGTTGTCGACGTAGACGACCGTCGCCTCGTGGTTGATCCGCTGCGCCGCCTGGTGGGTGTTCTCCGCGGTCGGCAGGCCCGATCCCAGGTCGAGGAACTGGTCGACACCGGCGTTGCCCGCCATGAAGCGCACGACGCGGATCAGCCAAGCGCGGCACTGCCTGCCGACCTGGATGGCTTCCGGGGCCAGCTGCTGGATCTGCCGCAGCACCTCGCGGTCGACCTCGAAGTTGTCCTTGCCGCCGACGAACGCGTCGTACACGCGCGCGATGCTGGGCTTGGTCGTGTCGATCTGCGGGTGGGCGTCAGCCATGAGAGGGATCCGCTCGGTTGCCTTCGTGGGGAACGATCTCGTACTAAGAGTATGCCGGGGGCTTCAGTCGGTGAACAGCCCTCCGGTTGAGGTGGCGGTGAGTTGCGCTACTGAGCCGGCGCGGTCCTGCGCGAAATCGGAAATCGTTGCCCGGCAAGCCACCGGGGGTGCACCGCGCGTTGCCGGGGTGGTGGCAGGATGACCGCGATGAGCGGAGCGGTACTGATCCTGGGTGGCCGGAGCGAGATCGGCGTGGCGGTCGCGGACCGCCTGGTGCGGCGCGGGAACGGCAAGGTGATCCTCGCGGCCCGGCGGTCGCAGGACCTCGACGACCAGGAAGCGGCGCTGCTCCGAGCGGGTGCCGACGAGGTCGTGCGGGTGGAGTTCGACGCCGCCCGGCTGGACACCCACGAAGCCCTGCTGCGCGACCTCGCCGAGGAGCACGGCCCGATCGGCACCGCGGTCATCTCCTTCGGGATCCTCGGTGACCAGCAGCGCGCCGAGTCCGAGGCCGCGCACGCGGTCGACGTCGTGCACATCGACTACGTCGCCCACGTCAACGTCCTCACCCACCTGGCGAACCTGCTGCGCGAGCAGGGCCACGGCAAGATCGTGGTGTTCTCCTCGGTCGCCGGTGTCCGCGTCCGCCGCGCCAACTACGTCTACGGCTCCGCCAAGGCCGGCCTCGACGGCTTCGCCAACGGGCTCTCCGACGCCCTGGTGGGAAGCGGTGTGTCGCTGCTGATCGTCCGGCCCGGCTTCGTCATCGGCCGGATGACCACCGGCATGGACCCGGCCCCGTGGTCGTCGACTCCCGACCAGGTCGCCGACGCCACCGACAAGGCGCTGCACCGAGGCCGCCGGGTCGTCTGGGTCCCCGGCATCCTCCGCTGGGTCTTCGCCGCCATGCACTACGTCCCGCAGCCCCTCTGGCGCCGCATGCCCCGCTGATCTCCCCGTGTCAGGCCCGGCCTCTACGGTGCCGGGCATGGACTTCCACGCGCTGCACGAGGGTGCCGAGCCGCTGCTCCTGCCCAACGCCTGGGACTTCGCCTCCGCCGCTGCGCTGGTCGAGGCGGGGTTCGCCGCGATCGGCACCACGAGCCTCGGCGTCGCGGCGGTTCACGGCGTGCCGGACGGCAGCGGGGGAACGAAGGACGAGACGCTCGACCTCGCGAAGAAGATCGTCGGGCTGCCGGTCCCGATCACGGTCGACGTCGAGGCGGGTTTCGGTCTCAGCCCGGCCGAGATCGGTGATGTCGCCGCGGAACTGGCGGAACTGGGCGTCGCGGGCATCAACATCGAGGACGAGCTCTGCGCCCCGGAGCTCCACGAGCAGCGCATCGCGGCGATCCGCGACCGAGCCCCGGGCCTGTTCCTCAACGCCCGCACCGACACCCACTGGCTCGATCCGCGCCCGTCCCTGCCCGACGCGCTGGAACGAGCCCGCCGCTACGCCGGAGCGGGCGCCAGCGGGGTCTTCGTCCCGGGCATCAGCGCCGAGGACGACGTCCGGGCCGTGGTCGACGCGGTCGACGTCCCGGTCAACGTCCTCTACAAGCCGGGGCAGAGCATCGAGGAGCTGGCCGCCCTGGGCGTCGCGCGCATCAGCACCGGCTCGCTGCTCTACCGAGCGGCCCTGCACGCCGCGGTCACCACCGCGCGGGAGGTCCGCGCGGGTGGTGCCACGGCGGCGGACGTGCCCGGTTACCAGGCGGTGCAGGACTACATCATCGGTGGCCGGCGGCGGGGTTCCGGCGGTTTGAAGTGACCGCCGTCGGGGCCGGTCTGCTTGCTGTGCCCGGCACCGAGGTACTTGCAGAACCACCGGTCGGCGAGTTCGGAGACCTTCTCCAGGGCTCCGCGTTCCTCGAAGAGGTGACCGGCGTGCGGCACGATCTCGATCTTGATGTCGGTCAGGGGCAGTGAGGTGAGCAGCTCGGCGGCCTGCCGGTTGAGGTTGAGGACTTCGCGGTCGTCGCCGCCGACGATCAGCAACGTCGGGGCCTGCACCTCGGCCAGCCCGTCGCCGCCGAGATCGGGACGACCGCCCCGCGACACCACGGCGGTGACCCGGTCGGGACGGCGCGCTGCGGCCTTCATCGCGGCGGCGGCGCCGGTGCTCGCGCCGAACAGGCCGACCGGCATGCCGCGCGTGGTCCGCCAGGAGCCGAGCGCGTCGATGGCGGGCGTGAGCCGCTCGGCCAGCAGGTCGATGTCGAACCGGTACTCGTGCGTGCGCTGGTCGATCGACGCCTCGGAAGGCGTGAGCATGTCCAGCAGCAGGGTGCCGAAGCCCGCGTTGTGCAGGGACTCGGCGACCGCGCGATTGCGCGGACTGCGCCGTGAGCTGCCGGAACCGTGCGCGAACAAAACCACCGCCCGTGCAGGCGGTGGCATCACGAGGTCCCCTTCGAGCTGTCCGGCAGGGGTTTTGACGATCACTGGCTCGGTCGTGAGTTGAACCATGGGGAGCCTCCCTCGGTTTCCGCACGCAACGACTACCCGGACGGGCCCGTCACGACACGCCGCAGGTCACCCCACTGTCACCCGAGGGAGGCACATCCGCAGGAGGATCTAGGAGCGCACCGCGTTACCGAGAGTCATGATCAGCCGGTTGTCCCAGGCGAACATCGAGGACACGGCGACCAGGTCGTTCACGTCGTCGGCGTCGAGTCCAGCGGCGTGCAGCCGCCGGACGTCGGCGGCGGTGAGCGCGGCGGGCGTGTAGGTGAGGGCCCCGGCGACGTCGACGACGGCCCGCAGTCGCTCGTCGGCGATGGCGGCGGGACCGGCCTCGGCGAGGACCACGGCGGTCAGCGGGTCACCGGAGAGCTCCACCTGCCGCTTGCCGTGCACGGCCGTGCAGTAGCCGCACCCGTTGATCAGCGAGGTCGCCAGCGCGGCGAGCTCGCGATCGGCCCGGTCCAGAGCGCCGTGACCGGTCATGATCGCCTCGCGCAGCAGGGTCTGCGCCGACAGCACCCCGGCGTCGAGCTTGAGGGTCTCCGCGAAGTCACCGCCGGACACGACCCGCGACACCCACCGCATCGAGGGGAACGCCTGGTCGGGCGTGGACAGCGCGAACCCGTCGGCCGCCGCACCGGCTTCGATGGTGATCCCGGCCTGGGACGCGGGGCCGTCCCCGGCGTCGGCGACCAGCCGCAGGCCGCTCTCCAACCGCACCCGGAAGCTCGCGTAGGCGGCGACCTGCGTGGCGGTGACGACCTGGGCAGGGCTGAAGTGCTCCCGCAGCTCGGCGATCTCGTCGGCGCCCACGTCCGCCGGGTCGAGCGCGACCTGCTCGCAGTGCGCCAGCAGCGCCTGCGTCGGCTCGGGCAGCTCACCCCAGCGCTCGACGTCCCGCACCACCTCGGAGTCGTCGAGGGCGACGGCCACCGAGTCGGCGTAGGCGGGGGACTCGTTGACCAGCGCGACGCGCAGCGCGATCCGCGCCCGATCGGCCTGGCCCAGCTGGGACTGGTCTTCGGGGCGGAGCACTGCGGCGTCGGCGTTCTCGGCGGCTTCCCGGACGTCCGGCCGAAGCACGGTGAGCGTTTCTGCTGCGCGATCGCTGACGGTCGTCATCGGCTCCCAATCGAATCGGAACGGATGCGCAGACCTTAGCGCTGCAAGATCGCTCAGCTGCGCGGGAGGTTGAGCTGCCAGGAAACCCCGTACCGGTCTTCGACCCAGCTGAACTTCCGCGAGAACCCGTAGTCGTCCGGCGGCATCATCACCGCGCCGTCCTCGGAAAGCGCCTGGTGGAGCCGGTCCTGCTGGGCCTCGTCGACGCAGTCGACGTACAGCGACACCGACGGCGTGAAGTCGAAGGCGTGCGACACGGGCGAGTCGATGCACATGTGCTGCCGCCCGCACAAGGTGAACGTGGCGTGCTGCACGGATCCCTCAGTTCCCTGCTCACCAGGGCCGTATCGGCTGATGGCGAGCACTTCGGCGTCGTCGAACAGGCTGATGTAGAAGTTCATCGCCTCCTCGGCCTTGCCGTTCTGGAACATCAAGAACGTCGAGATCTGCGTCGGCATCTCGCCTCCCTGGTGCGCGGGCTGATCGCGGGGCGAGTATTGCGGTTGCGACCGACATCCGCCCGGACAGGAGCCGACATGACGACCCCGAAGGTCCCTCTGGTGATCGACACGGACACCGCGCAGGACGACTGCATCGCCCTGCTCGTCGGCCTCCTCGACCCCCGCGCAGACCTGCGCGCGATCACCATGGTCGCCGGCAACGTCGGCTTCGACCAGCAGATCCGCAACGCCTTCCTGACCCTCAACGTCGCAGGCCGGCTGGGCGAGGTCCCCGTCCACCTCGGCTGCCGCCGCCCCATCGTCCGCCCGTGGGAGAGCGCCGAGAACGTCCATGGCGACGGAGTAGGCGGCATGACCATGGACATGACCAACTGCGACCCAGACCCCGAGCACGCGGTGGACGCCCTCATCCGCCTGGCCGCCGAATCCCCAGGCGACTCGCCATCGTCTGCATCGGCCCCCTCACCAACATCGCCACAGCCACGATCAAGGACCCGACCTTCGTAGACAACGTCAAGGCCCTCTACGTGATGGGCGGCAGCAACAACGCCCGCGGAAACATCACGGCCGCAGCAGAATTCAACTTCTACGTAGACCCAGAAGCAGCAAAAGCAGTCTTCGCGGCTGGTTTCGACATCACGGTCATCCCGTGGGCGCCCCTGACGTTGGAACAAGCAGTCTTCGGACAAACACAACTCGACGCGATCGCGGCCCTCGGAACCCCGCTCTCCGACTTCTTCACCCGAGTCTGCGCAGCAACCCTGGAGTTCGACCGCAGCGTCGGCGTCAACGGAACAACCCACCCAGACTCACTGACAGCAGCAGTCCTGCTCCATCCGGAGTTGGTCACCCGGACTGGCCAGTACCACGTCGACGTCGAAACCCAGGGCGAACTGACCAGGGGCTACGCAGCCATGTCCTGGGGGGTCCACAAGCTGCGGCCGAACTCGACAGTGGTCGAGGCAGTGGACTCTGGTGGCTTCTACGACTACATCCGGAGCCTGCTCGCTAACGAGGCTGGAACTGCCAGTCAGGAGATCGGTAGTGGACGGTCCGGGCGTTAGATCACAGAAGGTGCTCAGCGGGTAGGCGCGGGGAAGATCGATCCCTGAGCTGAGTGAATGTGGTCTGAATCAGACACACGGGCGCCAATTCTGCAGCAGATAGTCCGAGTAGCGGGCTACTATCGAACGCATGTTCACGCAGCTATTGAAGGGTGGCCTCGATCCGCGCCACCGCGTCATCGAGGAGCTCGTGCTCCCAGACGCGGACGACGCGCCACCCTTCGCTGCGCAGGGCTTCGCCGACGATTCGGTCGCGCTCCATGTTGCGCCGAAGCTTCGGTGTCCAGTACCACTCGTTCGTCGTCGGCTGACGGCCGTGTTCAGGGCACACGTGCCAGAAGCACCCATCGACGAACACCGCGACCTTGCGCGCCGTGAACACGATGTCCGGCTTGACACGCACCCCGTCATCGAGCCGGAGAAGAAGATCTTTGCGGTACCGGTAGCCGAGCTTGTGGAGCGCCTTCCGGAGCTTCACCTCGGGTTTGGTGTCAGCTCGACGGTTGGCGCGCATGTTCCGGGATCGGCCGGCGTTCAGCGGAGCCGGATAGATGCCCGCGGCGTGCGCTCGCTCACGGGCTTCGCTGAGGTCTTGTTCAGACACGATCACACCAACTGTCAGGCGGTGAGGGCTAGCTCGCGCGTACAAGGCAAGATAACGCCTGCCAGGAGCAAGCCTGACGCACCGTGCCTAGCTGTGAGGAGGGGAACAGATGTCGGACTACGGCGTCGTTGAGATTTGCGCAGGTGCGGGCGGCCAGGCTCTCGGGCTGGAGAAGGCCGGCTTCGAGCACAAGCTTGCGATCGAGCTCGACAGCAACGCATGCGACACGCTCCGCTTGAACCGCGAGGAATGGGACGTCAAACAAGGCGACGTCGCAGATCGGGATCTCTGGAACCCGAGTGACTATCGTGGCGTCTCGCTCTTGGCGGGGGGTGTTCCTTGCCCACCGTTCACGATCGCGGGTAAGCAGCTCGGAGCCGAGGACGAACGGGACCTGTTCGCGTGGGCGATCGAACTCGTCGACGAGGTGAAACCGCGGGCGTTGCTGCTGGAGAACGTTCGCGGCCTGAGCATGCCCAGGTTCGCTGGCTACCGCCAGCACGTGTTGGACCGGCTGACCGAGCTCGGTTACGTGGCCGAATGGCAGCTTCTGAACGCTTCGGATTTTGGTGTTCCGCAGTTGCGGCCGCGATTTGTCCTGGTCGCGCTGCGTCCTGAGGACGCTGCCTACTTCGCATGGCCCGAGACTGACGAAGAACCCAGCACTGTCGGAGAGGTCCTCAAGGACCTTATGGCCGATAACGGCTGGGAGGGCGCGGACGAGTGGGCCAAGCGTGCGAACAAGATCGCTCCGACGATTGTGGGCGGATCTAAGAAGCACGGTGGGGCTGACCTTGGCCCGACCAGGGCCAAGCGCGCGTGGGCTGAGCTGGGAGTCGATGCCCTAGGGATTCGCAACGACGCGCCCCTCCCTGGTGAAAAGTTCGAGGTCGGGCCGAAGCTCACGACCGAGATGGTCGAGCGGATTCAGGGCTGGCTTCCGGATAAGGGCTTCAAATGGAAGTTCGCTGGACGGAAAACAGCCACCTACAGGCAGATCGGCAACGCCTTTCCGCCACCGGTCGCTGCTGCTGTCGGCTCGGCGATCATGCGCGCGTTCCAGCACGAAGGCGAGCCGACCCAGCGTCAACCTGTCGAACATGACCCGATCTACAAGGCCCTGCGCAGTAGCGGCGAGTTCATGACACAAGCTCAGCTCTCGCAAGCAAGCGGACTTGACCTCGACGCCCCAGAACTGGAGCGCCGGATCAGCATCCTCAGCCGCGACTTCGACGTGGAGATCAGCACCCGTAAATCGGCGACGGCATACAAACTTGGAGAGTTCCGGGCGTTCACCGGACAAGAGGATCACGCGCGGAACGAGCTCTTCCTTAAAAATCGCGCAAAGATCAGTTAGTGGGATCTGTGGGTTGGTGTCGGTTCTCGTGACTCTGGATCGACACCAACCCTGCTTATGCGTGACTTCGATGCCGCCGTGTATCTTTGCTAGTTCGAACGGGCATTGGTCGGGAGATCGTGGTTGTCGGGCTGCCTGTGCGACTAGGTTCGCGCGCTCGAGATTGACCATCGGAATATCGTGAAACTTGTTGCTTGACTGCCAGCTGGTCTGGTTGGGTGTTGATCGTGACAGCACTTGTAAGCCAGAAGCGCGAGGAATTCCATGCAGGCCTGATCGAAGGTGGAACGCTCACATTAAACGCATCCGGTGTCGCCTCAATGTCTGACGGTGGCAACAAGCTTTCGACCAACGTTGGGGCTGAGCTTGCTCGTGTGCTGCGGGTTAGCACGGAGAGCGAGCGCGCTGCTGGTCAGACACTCGGGGACTCGTTCGAGTCTGCTACGCAAGCGTTCCTCGAGTCTACTTTCCCTGCGTTTTCGATGTTGAGGCCTGGATCTTGGCAGGTGCATAAGGTCGGCAACCGAGCTAAGGGTAATTCGATCGCTTCTTTTGAGCCTTATCAGCATTTGGCAGAACTGGCTGAGGCTGTGCGCAAGAGTCCGAACCTCGCTGCTGTTCTCGGCAATGCATATGCGATCTCGCCGGACGTCATCATCACACGCGAATCGGTTTCGGATGAGTTGATCAATGGTGGGGCCGAATTGGTCGATAATGTCACTGCTGTCCATACGGCAATCCGATCAGTGAATCAGACGCTCCCGATCCTTCACGCTGTGGTCTCGTGTAAATGGACACTAAGGTCTGATAGGGCTCAGAACGCCCGTTCTGAAGCGCTCAACTTGATCCGGAATCGGAAGGGGCGATTGCCGCATATCGTGGTAGTGACGGCTGAGCCCACCCCGTCCCGTTTGTCTTCACTGGCATTGGGTACCGGTGACATCGACTGCGTCTACCATGTTGCATTGCCGGAGCTTAAGAAAGCAATGCGGAAGCATGGCAATGATGACAATGTAGAGGCGCTCGAGGTGATGATTGAGGGGCGTCGGCTTAAGGATATCGCTGACCTTCCTCTTGACCTAGCAATCTGATCGGCGCAAGGGCAGCGGCCTGGTCAGCCCTCGGACTTGGCAGGCCGGGCTGCATCACGCAGCTCGACGTGCCAAAACCAATTCGGTTCCGCTTGGAGCGCGGCCTGCGGCCGCGGTGCTCCGAGCCGCCTGTCTCGGTGGTTGGCGGTTGAACGCGAGCCGCGGAAGCTGCTTCGAAGTGTTGGCTGAGTTGTGTGGATGGAGGCGAAGAGGTGACTGTAGGGAAGGTCTGAGGCTTCCTTTCAGTCGCCCTCTGCGCGAGGGTGCAACCCTTACATACTGATTGTGGCCAACCAGTTTTCGACACGCCTGGGGTCTGTGTAGCCGTGTGATTTGAGCGTGTCCACGATGTCCTTACCACTGATCAGGACGATGGGGTGGCCGTCGTCGCGGACCTCCTTGTAGACCTGCTTGTTGTAGTAGGACAGAGTGACGAAGACGCCGAACTGACGGTGTCGAATGCGGGAGATCAAGCGTGCTAGTGGTTGGACACCGATTGCGTTACTGGGGTCATAACACTTTGCGTATTCACCGATAGCATCGCGTCCGCCATCAACCGCTGGCCGTGTTAGCTCGCAGTGCGTGGTTCGCGGTGCTGTCAGGCGCCAAATCTCACTTGCGCAGGCTTCGAACGCATGCTCGTTGCCGCGGTAGTGGTTCCTGATGGTGTTGAGGATCTCGCATCCGCTGGCGTCGTCGGGAAGCTAATCTTCACGCGACCGAACGGTGGTCGTCGGCGGAGCGGTCAGGGAGCGATAGTTGCGACCGTCGACCCATGCAGTCCAGCTATCGGGGCGGTGGATGCTTTCCCTTGCGGCGGGTGTCGTGTAGTTCGCTCCAGGGCGCTTGTTGTCGCCGTAGTAGGTAAAGATTCCGGTCTGCAAGTCGAGTGAGTCCGGCCAGTCAGACTCTGCGCCGGTCGTATAGAGGACTACCAGCTGCACGCTGCCCCGTTCAGGTGAGCTCTTATAGCGAAACCCACCTTGGTTGCCCACAGGGAGAAGCTGAGCGATCGGGTCGTCCGATGCGTGCCCTTGGAGGCCGCCGTCAAGTAATCGATCTACGACGAGATTTGCAGTGCCTAGCTTATGGAACGGCACTGGTTCCTGTGCTGTCACTTGATGTATCTCTCAGGGTTCGCAGTTCGGGTTACCGAACAGATGGGTTTGCGCCAATGTTCAACTCTTGTCGCGAGGTGCCGTGACGAATGATGACCAGGCTTCGAGGTCGAAAGCTAGGACGGGGCTCGCATCGACGAGTTTGGAATCCCGCACCCCACGGAGGCCGGGGGCTTTTCCGACCTCGACGCACTCTGGGGGTTGCCGCTGCTGTAGGCGGACTTGCGCCAGTTGGTGAACGCGTTCGCGTTCATGCTGACCCTCCTGAGGGACGATCGGTCACACGTAGTTGTCCGCTTCGCGGAGCAGGTACTCGCGAGAGGCCACCGGATCGAGTGCTGCTCCGGTGAGCCGTGCCCACAGGTGACTGTACGTCTCGACGTCGTCTTGTTCGTCGAGGTATCGCCCGTCGTGAAAGTCCTCCAGGTAGACGAACTCCAGCGGGCCGGCCTTGCCCGGTGATGGGATGCGGAAGGTCGTGAAGGGGTAGGTGCAGGCTGGCGTGTAGGTGCGGGCCTTGAACGGGAGGACCTGCAGCTGGACGATACAACTCCCTGGTGACATGTCATCGAGATTTTGGGGGCGATGTGGATTCCAGGTGTGGAGGCGAGGAACCGTGGATGTGGCCTCACTTGGCCGCTTTGGAAGCCAGTGTCTTGGCTAGCTTTCACTTTCGGTGCCTGACAGCCCTCGATGATTGGCTGCTGTGCAGGGGTTTCGGGTCGGGAACGGCGTGTTGGACATGTTCGTCGTTGAGTCCGCAGACAGCGTGTCCGCAGCCCGATTTCGCATCGAGGACGTCGAAAACTCCAATACGCCTGCGGCTCTTTGGCACAGGCGCGGCGCCGTCGCAGATCTGGTCACTGAGCTGCTCGAACTCGCACCTCACGGTTCGCCGGGTACTCCTGCGCTGGCCAACGAGCGCCCGGGCGATCTGTGGGTGCCTTGTGACTAGCCCGGGGCACTACTGGCTCCCGGTTGCTGACGGAGACCGGGGAGCCCGGCATGACTTTCGCGGACGGCGGTGGGAGGGGCAGTCAGCGGAGGACGCCGTTTGCGGCCGTCGTGTCGCGATGGCTCAGCCCTCGGAGATGGACTGGGTGCCGTTCAAGTCCTGCGACGAGTGCCGCTTCGCTTTGCTGTGTGAGGCCGGGATCGACCCCGAGGTCGTACGTGCCTTCGGGCTCAATAAGAGGAAAGCGGTGAAGGTGTCGTTCGGCCGGCAGCCAAGGAGTGAGGCGTTTCCATGAGCGAGTCAAAGCCTGAGGATGAGAAGCCAAAGATCGTAAGACCAGCGACCTCCATGCCGGTGCAGGTCGAGCCGCTCGCATTCGGAGTCGGATACAAGGTGCAGTCAGAAACCCCGGCTGACTCTCCGGCCCGGCCTACGGACTCACCCGAGGACGTTCGCCACCTGCTTGCTTGAACGCTTCCCGCGGATGGATTTACCGCAGCTCAAGTTTGTCCAGGGCCTGCTCGTTCGCGGTAGCTGCGCCTTTCAGCACCGAATGGGCGATGCCGTTGTACACCAGGTCCCACAGGGCGCGCTTGCGCTGCAGCTGCCGCAGGGGAGCTCCTGCGTATCCGCCGTGAACATCGGTCAGCTCGATTCCGATTGACTGACCGCCAGCTTGGTACTCGAGCTTCACCGTCTTCAGCTCGTAGAGCCTCACGTAGCTCTTCTCGGACGTGGCGAACCAGTCAGCGCCTGCTGAGAAACCGCTGCTGCGGCCCAGGAAGTAGAAGACGATCGGGGGCCAGACGATGCAGAGCCACAGCCACCAGGTGGCCATCCAGGCAAAGCCCCAGTCCAGCAGGCACAGGAAGATGACTCCCAGAGCGGTGAGCGCGAAACCAGCCTTGACGGCTTCGGACTGGGTCGCTTGGTACCACTCCAAGAGTGGCCCTTCGCCTGCCGGTGCCGGTGGGAACTTGGCCCTGGCAGGGTTTGTCTTGCCCTCGGTCTTCCACGTGGTGAGCACGGGAGCGCGGGGTGGCCTGGGCTCACCGGTCGTGGTGTCGGGTTTCGGGGCTACCTGCGGCACGCCGCGTCCGCCTTCCATCGCTTGCTCGCGTCCTGGCTGGGGAGGTTAGTCGAACAGGTTCCAGCCCTCGTCGACGGCGATGCCGACGCCGATTCCGATGATCGCCCCGCCGACGACACCGATCGGGCCACCGAACGCCGCGCCGATCGCAGCTCCTGACGCGGCACCTGCGACGAACGACGCCCCACCGGACACCACGGCCTGCGTCGGGTCTTTTCCTTGCTGGATGTCATATCCGACTCCGGCAGCGGTGAACAGCAAACCGGTGTAGGGCAGTGTCCTGCCCAACTTCGTTGCGCCTTTCAAGATCGGGCTCGTCGGGGTCGCCCCGCCGTTCGGGATGATCTTGGCGTCGAGGCCGTACTTCGCCCAGTCCGGCAGCTTGTCGAGCGCGGATGCGATCCGGGTCGGATAGGCGTTGGCCAGCGCAGTGGCTTTGGCCGTGCTTCGCTCGGCCGCGATCTCGGCAGCTCGAAAGCGACCAGCCGCGCTCATGGTGGTGTTCTGGGCGAGCTTTGCGGGCAACTCCGGCGACTTGACGTTGGCGGCCACGGTCTTCCACTTCGACGCGTTCGCGGTGACGGCGCCCGCTAGTCCGGTGGAGACGTCGCCCAAGGTCAGCGAGAGCTTGACGGGCTCGACGACGCCCGCGATCGAGCGCACAATCGCGTTCTGGGAGTCGGTCTCGGTCTTCTTCGCCTTGGCGACAAGCCCCGCAGCTTCGTTGTAGGCCTCGACCTTGCGCTTGTACGCTGCCTGAGCGGCGACGGCCGCCGCGTGATCCTGGGTCTGCTGTGGGCTTGCTTGCTTGCCCGCGGGCAGCGGAGCCGGGGCGGCGGGAGCATCGCCCGGTGGCTGGATCTTGAACCCGGTGATCGTCAGGCCACCTTCGGTGGCCGCGTCGCGCGCCTGCTGCATCTGCGCTGTGGCCGTGCGCAGGCCGTCAGCGTGGATCTCCATCGCGCTGCAAACCTCAGAGATCGTCTGCACTGTGTCCCCAGCCATGCGCGCGCCTTGGAAGGCGATCTCGCGGAAGGCGTCTCCGGCCTCCCCGCCCCATCCGCCTTCAGAACTCCCACGGGCCTTGAGGTAGCTCTGCTCGGCCTGCTCGATGTTGCTGGAGGTCTCGCGCAACCACTGGCACGTCGCGGTGAAGCTTTCGGGGTCGCCCTTGATCTCGGTGTCCAGTTCTTCCACGTCAGCCCCCAGACTGCGCGCTCTTGACGTTCAACGCCTGGTCGTAGTCGATCGCGTCGTACTCCGCGCGCCCTTCGGCGACCGCATCGCCCAGGCCGCCGGCGCTGGCGGCGACGTTGCCGACGCCCTCGCACAGCACCTGCAGGGTCGCCGACAGCAATTCGGTGATGTCTCCTGCTTGCGGCTGCGGAGGGGTCGATGCGCTCGCATCCAGGTCGGTGCCGGCGTTGCGGAGTGTTCCGGCGACCTGGCTGAGCAAATCTGGCTTCGCTTCGATGCCCATGTCAGCGCTCCCCCTGACCGCGTCGCTGCTCCAGCGGTACGGCCGCGTCCCACAGCACCGCGTCGGCTTCGCTGCGCTGCTGCAGGTCTTCCACGGCGTTGCCTTCGACCGCGATCCACGGTTGTCCCTCACCGCAACCGGCGACCAGTGCCTCCAGCGAGGTGTAGGCGAGCATCGCCGTGGTGCCACCGGAGAGCACCCGCAGCTCCAGCGTCACCGGCTGGTTCGGGTCCGTGATCCGCTCTGCCGGGAGGAACACCTGGTCTGGCAGCTGATCGCCGCCATCCAGCGGCGCCACGTGCTCGGCCCCGATCACAGATGGCGCCGCGTTCTCGTGCTGGCGGAAGACGTGCGCGTCTCCGTAGGTCATCGCGTCCCCGTTGGTATCCCTTTCCACTGGTCAACCGCACGGTATCGAACCAGTGCAAACGATGAGAGGGGGTTTCTACTCACTCACTCGAAACGCTCTGATTGAGCGCGCCGGCAGTGGTCAGACTGCTACTGCGGAGCGTGCCGGTTACCTGCGGTATCGCTCGGCGACGGCGGTGAAGGCGGCCTTGGGTTCCCATTCCATGTCGGGGTAGGTCCGGCCCCGGCGGCCTTCGAGGAGTTTGACGATGCTCAGGCTCGCCCGGTCCAGGTCGTTTCTGGGGTCGCCGTCCGGCGGTGCGGGTACCCGGGCAAGGCGAACAGGAACACGAAGGCGCTGTCCACGCCCTCGGTCTCGAAGATCTGCAGCAGTTCGCTCAGATACGCGACCTGCCCGGCCTCGTCGCCGACTCCGCGGTAGGCCGCTGTGCCGAACCCGGTGATGGCGAGCGGCTTGGAGCCTTGGGTCAGCGTCCGCACGGCTTCCCGGAACCGGTCGGCGACCTCGGCGGAGCGGATCAGCTCGTACGTCACCACGTCGAACGGAGTCCAGTCGACCTGCTCGAACTGGATGGACGCGTAGGTGAGCCGTCCCTGGAAGCGCTCGCGGATCGTGGCCGCTGCATCGCTCAGGAAAGCTGAGGTGGGTGCTGAGTTCCCGCATCGCTTCGGCGCGCCGCTCGGGTCGGCTCACAGTCGCTCGACCCGTTCCTCGGGGCTTTCCCCGGGCAGGAACCCGCGGTTCATCGCGGATCGCGGCCGCCGTCGCGGCCCGGCCCGACCGAGCGCGCCTCGCCGACGCCGTCGCTGACGCGGTGGTCGAGCAGTACGCGAACCCCGGGGAGCGCGAGGCGCTGCTGCTGATCACCACCCGGACAGCGCTGCGCGACGCGTTCCTCGACACCACCGCCGAGATCGAGCCCCCGCTCACGGCGGTGATCGCCGAACGCCTGGATGACACCGGAGTGCACACCGCCCGCGTTCTCGCGGCGAGCGTCGCCGCGGCGGTCCGCATCGCCCTGGAAGGCTGGCTTCAGCCGCCCGGGAGTTCAGAGGTCGCCGGTGCCGGAGGGCTCGTCGTACCCACCGGCTCGCTGACCGACCGGCTCCGGGCGGCCCTGACCCCGCTCGCGCCCTCGTTCGACGCAGCCGAGCGACAGTCGCAGTCCTGAGGGCGACAGAACCGGAACACGTCGAGGTGTGCAGCCGTCATCGTTGAAATATGAGGCGACTCCGGGGATTTAAGTGGCTACGCTGTCCTGATGGGGTCGGTCAAGCAGGTTCAGATCACTTTTGATTGTGCGGAGCCGGAGCGGGTGGCTCGGTTCTGGTGCGAGGTGCTCGGGTACGTCGTGCCGCCTCCGCCGCCCGGGTTCGAATCCTGGGATGAGTTCGATCGGTCGTTGCCCGCTGAGCGGCAGGGGTCGGCTTTTGCCTGCGTTGATCCCACCGGGGTGGGGCCGCGGTTGTTCTTCCAGCGGGTTCCCGAGGGCAAGATCGCGAAGAACCGGGTGCACCTCGACGTGCGGGTCGGGACCGGGCTGGTGGGGGAGGAGCGGCTCGCTGCGCTGGAGGCCGAGTGCGCGCGTCTCGAAGGGCTCGGGGCCACCCGAGGCACGTTGCTGCTCGCCGACGGGTTCAACGAGTCCTGTCAGGTGATGCAGGACGTCGAGGGCAACGAGTTCTGCCTCGACTGACCTACTCCGCGGTGAACAGGCCGCTTTCGCTGTTGAGGACCGAGTCGAGGAGTTGGAGAACTTCGGCCGTCTCCGCCATTTCGCCGATGACGATGATCTTGAGGCGTTTGCGGTCTTCGTCGTGGACGGTTTGCACGCGCAGGGTGCGGTCGGCGCCGACGCCCGCGAGGACGAGAGTGCCCAGGCGGTCCGCTGCTGAGCGGTCGACGCCGTCGATCTGGACGATGCTGGAGACCTCCACCGCGCCGGCGGTGTGGGCGGGTTCGGTCGGTCTGCCGGTGAGCTGTTCGAGGTCGGATCGGGAGATCCGGTACTGCTTGCCGATGCGGACGGCGTTGAGCCTGCCCGAGCGGATGTAGCTGCGAACCGTGCGCACGTGCAGGCCGAGGAGTGCCGCGACCTGCTCAACCGAGTACATATCTTCCTGCATCGGTTCTCATTTTAGGTCATGAAGCGGAATGATGCGGCAACGCGTCACGTGGGGTCGCCGGGTTCGATGAACGACTGGACCATCCTGGGGAAGATCTGCGTGAACAGCGGTTTCGACGTCGACGAGGCGCCGGTGAACGCCGCGTGCTCCAGCTGGGCCTCGTAGACCGAGGTCAGCGCGCGGACGGCGTCTCGGGTGTCGACCACCAGGCGCAGGTTCAGCCGGCCCAGGGCCTCGTGCAGCAGCTCGGCGATCGAGTCCGTGAGGTGCTCCAGGGATTCGCCGGCGCGCTTGCGCAGGTGCGGGTGGCGCAGCGCGTGCGCGCGGAACTCGGTGACCAGCATGTACCAGTTCTGGTCGGCGATCAGCGACTCCGCGCAGGCCGTGCCCACCTTGACGATCGCCTCGTGCAGCGATTCCCGGTCGGCGACACCCTCGCCGAGCACGTCGTCGACGATCGCCCGCGTCTTCTGGATGCGCAGGCCCATCTCCTCCTCGTACACCGCGAGGAACAGGTCCTCCTTGGTGTCGAAGTTCGAGTAGAAGGCGCCGCGGCTGAAGCCGGCGGTCTCGCAGATCAGCTCCACCGGTGTGTCGCGAATGCTGTGCTCGGAGAACACCTCGCGTGCTGCGTCGATCAGACGCCGACGCGTCTGCGCCCGTCGCCGTGTTTCCCGTTGGCGCGGTTGTTCGGTCATGCCGGGCATTCTCCTGCGGTGTTTCGGCTCACAGTTCAGTGCGGCCACGAGCTAGGTGGATCTCGGAAAATATACAGTCTGTATCGCATACACCGTGTATCGAAATACCGGGAGTGTTCCCCTTGTCTTCGTTGCTTTACCGGCTGGGGCGGGCAGTGGTCCGCGGTCGAGCCTGGGTGCTGGTCGCGTGGTTAGCCCTGCTCGCGGTGCTGGGAACCGGTGCCGCGCTGTTCCAGCAGGGCATGGAGACCGAACTCGCGATCCCCGGATCCGAGTCGCAGGACACGCTCGACCACCTCAACAACGTTTTCCCCCAGATGAGTGGCTCCAGCGCTCAGCTCGTGGCCACCACACCGCCCGGTGAGCGCATCGACTCACCCGAGGGGCGCGAGGCCATCGAGTCCCTGATCCACCGGGTCGAAGGCCAAGAGGGCGTGACGGCGGTGATGAACCCGCTGTCGGACATGGTCAAGAACCAGGTCTCCGCCGACGGCGACACCGCGCTGATCACCGTGCAGCTCAGCTTCCCCGCCACCAACGTGCCGGACTCGGTGAAGAACGGCCTGCTCGCCGAAGCCGACACCCTCGAGAAGCAGCTCGGCGCCGGCAGCGAGGTGCACGCGGGCGGGTCGATCTTCGCCGTCAACATGCCGGCCGTCGGAGCCACCGAAGCGGTCGGCGTGATCGTGGCGCTGCTCGTGCTGCTGCTGATGCTGCGCTCGCTGGTGGGAGCGGTGATGCCGCTGGTCACCGCGCTGATCGGCGTCGGCGTGTCGATGACGATCGTGCTGCTGTCGACCGCGTTCGTCACGGTGTCCTCGGCCGCGCCGATGCTCGGCCTGATGCTCGGGCTCGCCGTCGGCATCGACTACTCGCTGTTCATCGTCTCGCGCCATCGAGAACAACTCGGCGCTGGACTCGACGTCTCCGAATCGATCGCGCGCTCGGTGGCCACCGCCGGATCCGCGGTGATCTTCGCAGGCGTCACCGTGATCATCGCGCTGCTGGCGCTGGCCGTTCCCGGCATCCCGTTCCTGACCGTCATGGGCATCCTCGCCGGCGTGTCGATCGCCGTCGGCGTCGCCGCGTCGCTGACCGTCATCCCCGCGCTGCTCAGCTTCGCCGGCGAACGGCTGCGCCCCAAGCGCGCCCGCGCCAAGCGCACCACCCGCGCCCGCACGCGCACCAAGTTCAGCCTGCGCTGGGTCCGCGCGGTCACCAAGGCCCCGCTGCTGACGATCGTGATCGTCATCGCCGCGCTGGGGATCTGCACGCTCCCCGCCGCTGACCTGCGGCTCTCGGTGCCCGATGCCGGAGCGCAGGCCGTGGGGACCCCGGCGCGCGACACCTACGACGCCGTCGCCGAGCAGTTCGGCCCCGGCTACAACGCGCCGCTGATCGTCACCACCGACGTCATCGGCACCAAGGACCCGCTCGGCCAGGTCAACGGCATGGCCGACGAGATCCGCGCGCTGCCCGGCGTCGCCGCGGTCCCGATGGCCACACCCAACGAGACCATCGACACCGGCATCATCCAGGTCATCCCCACCTCCGGCGGTGAGTCGCAGGAGACCGAGGACCTGGTGCACCGGCTGCGCGACCTCAGCCCGCACTTCGAGCAGACCTACGGCGCCGGCATCGCCGTCACCGGCATGACCGCCATCGGCATCGACCTGTCGGAGAAGCTCAGCGACGCGCTGCTGCCCTTCGGCGTCATCGTCGTCGGACTGACGCTGGTTCTGCTGGCCATGGTGTTCCGGTCGGTGTGGGTGCCGATCAAGGCGGCACTCGGCTACCTGCTGTCGGTCGGTGCGACCTTCGGCGCCACGGCGTTCGTGTTCAACCAGGGCAACCTCGCCGAGCAGCTCAACATCACCCACGTGGGCGGCGTGATCAGCTTCCTGCCGCTGCTGCTGATGGCGATCCTGTTCGGCCTGGCCATGGACTACGAGGTGTTCCTCGTGTCCCGGATGCGCGAGGACTACACGCACAACCGCGACGCCAAGCGCGCCATCGAAGCCGGTTTCTCCAACGTCTCGCCGGTCGTGGTGGCCGCCGCGGTCATCATGATCTCGGTGTTCGCGGCGTTCGTCCCGCACGGCGACTCCAACATCAAGCCCATCGCCTTCGGACTCGCCGTCGGCGTGTTCGTCGACGCCTTCATCGTGCGCATGACGCTCGTGCCCGCCGTGATGGCGCTGCTCGGCGACCGGGCTTGGTGGCTGCCGAAGTGGCTGTCGCGCAAGCTTCCCGCGCTCGACGTCGAAGGTGAGGCGCTGGAGCACGAGATCCGGCTCGCCAACTGGCCCGGCAACGACGAGGTCGTCAGCGCGCGCGGGTTCGGCGTGCACGACGACCGCGACGAGCCGATCTTCGAAGACGTGCGGATCGCGCTGCGGCCCGGCGGAGTGCTGGCGGTGCAGGGCGATGACGACGAGCTGTCCTCGGCGATGCTGCACGCGCTCGGCGGACGGCTCAGCGGCGTGCGCGGTGACGTGCGCGTGATGGGTTTCCTGCTGCCGCAGCGCGCCCGGGCGGTGCGGTCCGCGACTGCGCTGGTGCGCTGCCGGGAGAGCGTCGCGCCCGCCGCCGAGATCGCTTCGGCCCTGGCCGACGGCGTGCGGCTGGTACTCATCGACGAGCTCGACGCCGTCGCCGACTCCGAGCAGCGCCGCGAGATCGCCCGACTGCTCGCGCAAGCGTCCACATCGGACGGTGAGCCGGTGGCCTTCGTGGTCACCCACCAGAACCCGAGCCTGGTCTCCGGCCTGCTGCCGGAGCACCGGCTGAGCACGATGCGGCTTTCCACGCGGCCGGACGCCCCCGCGTTCGCCGGCCGCCTCCTGGAGGTGTGAGGGACATGCTGAACCCGTTCACGCACGCGAGCAGGCGCGCAGGCGGCTCGGTCGGCTGGCGCACCTGGACCGGCTTGGTGCTCGTGCCGGTGCTCATCGTCGGAGTGCTGGCCTGGGCCTTCTGGGCACCGATGTCCCAGCACGCCGCCGCCAAGGTCGCGGTGGTCAACAACGACGAACCCGCCACCATCAACGGGCAGATGGCTCCGCTCGGCCGCGAGATGGCCGCGAAGCTGGTCAACAACACCGAGTCCGGCTACTCGTGGGAGATGACCGACACCGACGACGCCGACGAAGGCCTCAGCGAAGGCCGCTACTCGGCCGCGGTCATCATCCCGCCGCGGTTCTCCCAGAACGCCGCCTCGGTCATGACCGGTGACCCCCTCGACGCCACGCGCGCCGGCATCCAGGTCAAGACCTCCCCGGCAGCGGCGCCCGCCGACGCCGCCGCGGTGTCGGCCGCGGCCCGGCAGAGCGTGTCGGTGTTCAACAAGCAGATCCTGGAGCAGCTGCTCGACGGCTTCTACGGCGGCTTCACGCAGATGCACGACCAGCTCGGCACGGCCGCCGACGGCGCCAACAAGCTCGCCGACGGCAGCGGGCAGCTCGCCGACGGCATCGGCCAGCTGTCCACCGGGGTCGGTCGGCTGACCGGCGGAACCGGGCAGCTCGCCGACGGCGGCAACCAGCTCGCGGACGGAACCGGGCAGCTCGCGGGCGGCGTCTCGCAGCTCTCCGGCGGTCTCACCCAGCTGCACCAGCAGATCCAGCAGATGCCGGCGCAGACCCAGCAGCTGGCCGACGGCGCCAAGCAGGTCGCGGCCGGAAACCGGCAGATGGCCAACACCTTCACGCCGCTGGCCGATCAGATCCTGACCGTCACCGACCAGATCCCGACCGAGTCCAGCACCCTCGCCACCCTGCAGAAGCTCCTCGCCCAGTGCCCGCCGGAAGGGACCACCGTCGACCTGTGCGCCGGGTTGCGCGCCGAGGTCGACCGGCTCAGCCAGCAGGAGGGCGCGCTGGACTCCATCAAGGAGCGGATCCAGAAACCGGCGCGCGACATGCGCGACGGCATGCAGGGCCTGGCCCACGGGTCCGAGCAGGTCGCGCAGGGCAACCAGGTGCTCGCCGACAAGTCCGGTGAACTCGTCGCCGGTGTCGGCCAGCTCGCCCGAGGCGGGCAGCAGCTCGACGGCGGCGCGCAGCAGCTCGCCGGGGGAGCGCGGCAGCTCGCCGACGGGCTCAACCAGTTCAGCGGTGCGTCGCAGGAGCTCGGGACGGGTGTGCAGGCGCTGGCCGACGGCAGCAGGCAGGTCGCCGACGGCAACCGCCAGTTCGCCGACCAGATGGCGCCGGCGGGCGACAAGCTCCCCAGCTACTCCGACGACGAGCGCGCGCACCTCAAGACCGTGGCTTCCAGTCCAGCGGCGCTGGAGACGAGCCTGCCCGGGTTCGGCAAGTCGCTGATCGCGCTGCTGGTGGCCATCGCGTTCTGGACCGCGGCGATGGGCGTCTACGCGGTGACCAGGGCGGTTCCGGCGGACGCGTCGACTTCGCGCCGCTCCACCTGGCGCTTGGTGCTCGGTTCGGTGGTGCCCGGTGTCGCGGTGGGCGGAATCGGAGCCGTGCTGGTGAGCACGGTGCTCGCGCCGTTCCTGGGACTCGGTGTCGGCGGTTGGCTGGCCTTCACCGGGGTGACGCTGCTGGCGGCACTGGCGTTCGTGGTGGTCAACCAGGCGCTGGTGGCGGTGTTCGGCAGCATCGGGCGGATCATCTCGATCGCGGTGCTGGTGCTGGCCGCCGCGACGGGCGTGGTCTCGACGGTGCCCGGATTCCTCCGCGACGTCAGCGCGGTGCTGCCGACGCAGGGTGCGGTGCAAGCGCTTTCGGCGATCGTCACCGGCAGCGGCGGTGCCCTCGGCGGGGTGCTGCAGCTCGTCGCCTGGCTCGTGGCCGGGGGCCTGGTGTTCGCGCTTGCGGTGGACCGGGCTCGCGTCGTCCCGTCGCGCCAGTTCCGCCGGCGCCCCTCGCCCGGAGCGCGTCCGGCCTGGTGAGGCTGACCGCCCGCGACCCCCGTTTTGTGCGCTCAGGGGCGCCAGCGGGGGTCGCGGCCGGTCTTGGCGACGATCTCGTCGAGCAGCAGGGCGTCCTGCGCCACCGGGATCTCCTCGGAGTAGGCGCCCATCTCGCGGCCCTTGGCCGCGGTCTTGGTGAGCTCGGCGAGGGTCTGGCTGAGGGTTTCGGTGTCCCAGGTGGCTTCGGTGTCGGTCGCTCGGAAGAGGTCCCAGGCGTGGACCGTGTACTCGATGGTGATCAGGTGTCCCACCAGCTCGGACGGGTAGGTCGTCGGGCCGCCCATGTGGGTCTCGCCCGTCCAGGCCTCCGGTGCGTCCCAGGCGCGCGAGGTCCGGTCGAGCTGGGAGAGCAGCGCTTTCGCCCAGTCGCCACGCGTGCGGTCGACCGGCTCGGCAGGGGGAGCGACGTGCTCGCCGCGGGCCGCCGCCTCGAACGGCGGACCCCAGTGCAGCAGGTGGTTGATCAGCGCCCGCACGTCGAACTCCGCGCACGGGGTCGGCGCTGACAGCTGCGCGGGCGAGATCCCGGCGACGACCTGCTTGAGCGTGGCCGCCGCCTGGACCAGGTGCTGGGCTCCGGACATGCCGCCCACCCAACCACCACCGGCCCGGGACCGCCGGTCCGAACACGCAGTCGGCCGTCCGACCCCGCCTCGGTACCCGGATCACTGCCGCTTCGGTGTCCGGATTACTGCGGTAGTCCGGTAGGTACCCGGAATACCGCCGTCATCGGGGGACGGAATACCGCCGTGATCGGGTCAACCCGGGAGAGGGGTCAGGACAGCAGCTTGCGGAGGAT
Source organism: Saccharopolyspora karakumensis (assembly GCF_004349225.1). NCBI lineage: Bacteria > Bacillati > Actinomycetota > Actinomycetes > Pseudonocardiales > Pseudonocardiaceae > Saccharopolyspora > Saccharopolyspora karakumensis. The sequence continues at coordinate 151,242 of NZ_SMLA01000004.1, read as the reverse complement.
TTTGTTGCCGAAGCCGTAGCGGATGAGGCCGTCGAGGTTGCGGATGGTCTTGTCGGTGTAGGGGTACCAGACGCTCTCGCTCTTCGGGGAGCCGCGCGTGAGCAGGATCGGCTGGGCGTGGGTGAAGCCGCGCAGCGAGTCCAGGCCGTTGACCTGGCCGACGCCGCTGTTCTTCCGCCCGCCGAAGGGGGCTTCGGGGACGCCGTAGATGACCGCGGCGTCGTTGTGCACGACCGAACCCGTGGTCAGCTGCCCGCCGATGCGCTCGGCCTTGGCGGCGTCGCGGGTGAAGACGCTGCCGCCGAGGCCGTACTGGCAGTCGTTGGCCAACCGGACGGCCTCGTCCTCGTCGCGCACCCGCATCACGGTCGCGACCGGACCGAAGGTCTCCTCGGTCATCAGCTCCATGTCGTGGGTGGCACCCACGACAACGGTGGGCTGGAAGAACAGGCCGTCGCCCGACACCCGTGAGCCGCCGACCAGCACCTCGGCACCCTTGTTCGTGGCGTCCTTGAGATGCCCGCTGACCACGTCCATCTGCTTGTCGAAGAACAGCGGGCCGACGTCGCCGTCCTCGGAGCCGTAACGCAGCGCGGAGACCTTCTCCTTGAGCAGCCGGATGAACTCGTCGGCGACCGGCTCCACGACGTAGATCCGCTCGACGCTCAGGCACACCTGCCCGGAGTTGAACATCGACAGGTACGCCGCGCCGGAGGCGGCGCGCTCCAGGTCGGCGTCGGCGCAGACGATCATCGCGTCCTTGCCGCCCAGCTCCAGGGTGTAGGGCTTGAGCGACTTCGCGCAGGCCGAGGCGATGCTGCGGCCGGTGCCGACGCTGCCGGTGAAGGAGATCTTGTCGACGTCGCCCTCCACCAGCGCCGCGCCGGTCTCGCCGTCGCCGTGCACGCACTGCACGACGTCGGCCGGAACGCCCGCCTCGTGCAGCACCTTCACGGCCAGCTCGCCGGAGCGGGGCGTGACCTCGGAGGGCTTGAGCACGACGGAGTTCCCGGCCAGCAGCGCCTGCACCACGGGGTTCAGCGACAGCACGAACGGTGCGTTCCACGGCGTGATCACCCCGACCACGCCCAACGGCTGGTACTTGATGCGCAGCTTCTTCATCGGCAGCAGGTAGCCGTGCAGCCGGCGCTTCTCGTCGCGCAGGTCCTTCGGCGCGCGCGTGCACCAGAAGTTGACGAAGTCGCAGGCGGGCACGACCTCGATCGTCAGCGCTTCGGCCCGCGGCTTGCCGGTCTCGGCGCGCACCTGCTCGACGATCTCCTCACGTCGCCGCACGAGCACGTCGACGACGTTGCGCAGGATTCGGGCGCGCTCGGCCACCGGCCGCGCGGCCCACTCGGCCTGGGCCTTGCGGGCGCGCTCGACGGCCGCGTCGACCTCGGCCTTGGTGCTGATCTCCAGGTCACCGACGTGGTGGCGGTCCACCGGGCTGTCCAGGCGGAGGCGACGCCGCCCGTCCTCCGCGGCCGGCTGCGGCTGCACGATAGCCATGGGGGGTTCCTTCTACTCGTAGCTGACTTGCCAGTGCTTGATGCCGTTGATGAAGCTGGATCGAAGTCGCTCGGGTTCGGCGACCTGCCGGATGTTCGGCAGCACGTCGGCGATCGCGTTGAAGATCAGGTCCAGTTGCAGGCGCGCCAGGTTGGCGCCCACGCAGTAGTGCGCTCCGGTCCCACCGAAGCCCAAGTGCGGGTTGGGGTCTCGCAGCACGTCGAAGCGGAACGGGTCGTCGAAGACGTCCTCGTCGAAGTTCGCCGAGCTGTAGAACAGCGCGACCCGCTCGCCCCGGCGGATCAGCTGGCCGCTGACCTCGACGTTCTCGGTGGCGGTGCGCTGGAACGAGGTGACCGGTGTTGCCCAGCGGACGATCTCGTCGGGTGCGGTCGAGGGCCGCCGCTCCCGGTAGATCTCCCACTGCTCCGGGTTGTCGACGAAGGCCTTCATGCCGTGCGTGGTGGCGTTGCGGGTCGTCTCGTTGCCCGCGACCGACAGCAGGATCACGAAGAACCCGAATTCGTCGGAGGTCAGCGACTGGCCATCGACGTCGGCGGTGACCAGCTTGGACACGATGTCGTCCATCGGGCAGGCCCGCTTGGTCTCGGCCATGGTCATGGCGTAGCCGAGCACTTCGGCGGCCGCGGCGACCGGATCGCCGAACTCGGGGTCGTCGAAGTTGAGCATCTGGTTGGACCAGTCGAAGAGGTTCTTGCGGTCCTCCTGCGGCACGCCCAGCAGCTCGGCGATGGCCTGCAGCGGGAGCTCGCAGGCGACCTGCTCGACGAAGTCCCCGCCGCCCTGCTCGCGCGCGTCGCGCACGATGGCCTCGGCGCGTTCGGTCAGCGCCGCGCGCAGGTTCTCCACGGCGCGCGGGGTGAAGCCCTTGTTGATGATGCCGCGGATCTTGGTGTGCTTCGGCGGATCCATGTTGATCAGCATCGTGCGGATCGCCTCGAACGCCTCCGGCGTGGTGTAGCCGGGGAACCGGATGATCGCGTTGTTGGCCTCGGAGGAGTAGAGCTTGGGGTCGCGGGAGATCTCCCGGATGTCGGCGTGCTTGCTGATCACCCAGAAACCGCCGTCGTCGTAGGGCGCGTCCATGCCGTCGGTCTGCGCGTTCCACCAGACAGGCGCGGTCCGGCGCAGCGAGGTGAACTCCTCGACCGGGGTCCGCTGGGCCCACAGCTCTGGATCGGAGAAGTCGAGTCCGGCCGGGATCGTCGGGTCAGGCACCGTTGCCTCCTCGCGGATCGCGGGGGTTGAGCGCGGTCCGGCTTGCCGAAGCGCGTCATACAGACATACCGTAGATGTATGATTGTCAGGAGGCAATGGGCAGCGTCGCGGGTCCGCTCGGCCATACTTGAGCCATGAAACGACCGGCGTGGAACGGGGCGCCGCCGCGTGACGGCGAGGAGGCCAAGGCCCGCATCATCGACGCGGCGATGCGGTGCATCGACCGGCACGGACCGGGCAAGACGAGCCTCTCGGACGTCGCCGCCGAGCTGGGCGTCATCCGCCAGACCGTCTACCGCTACTTCCCGAGCACCGAGGAGCTGTTCATCGCGGTCGGGTTCGCCGCGCTCAACAGCTTCCTGGAACGGCTCGTCGCCCACCTCGCCGGACGCCGCGATCCCGCCGACGTCGTGGTCGAAGCCATGGCCTACGCCATCGAGCAAGTGCCGAAAGACCCCTACCTGGGGCTATTCCTGGACCTCGGGCGCCCGGAAGCCTTCTCGCGCGGCGCCACCTCGGCCCGCGCCTTCGACGCCTGCCGGCTCGCGTTCGCCCGCACCGACGTCGACTGGGACGAGCTCGGATTCTCCGGCGACGAGCTCACCGAACTGCTGGAGTTCTTGCTGCGCGTGCTGCTGTCGTTCGCCAACGACCCGCTGCCCGGGCGGGACGGAGCCGACCTGCGCTCTTTCCTGCGCCGCTGGGTGACCCCGGCGATTCTGGCCCCGACCCCGGCCCCCTGAGCGGTGGTGGCCGCGCTGGGTCTGTCACCCGCACCGCCGAGCGCGAAGACTTCGACTCACCCAGTTGCGTGGATTGGTCTCGGGACCGTACGTTGCGGACACGCCGAGGAACGGGACCAGTTATGGACCACGAGAAGCGTGAGCCATGGGCGGTGCACGTCGGTGCGCAGAAGATCCTCGCCGCCGAGGACATGCGGGACTACGCGATCTTCGCCCTGGACCCCAACGGGTATGTGGCCAGTTGGAACCCGGGCGCCGCCCGGCTCGGGGGTTACGACTCGCACGAGGTCATCGGACGCCACTTCTCGCTGTTCTACCCACCTGACCAGATCGCCGCGGACTACCCGAACTGGGAGTTGCGGCAGGCCGCCGAGAACGCGTTCTACATCGACAGGGGCTGGCGGGTCCGGAAGGACGGCAGCCGGTACTGGGCGCACGTGGTGATCGCCGCGCAGCGCACTCCCGACGGCGCGCTCGACGGGTTCATCAAGGTGGTGCGCAACGAGAGCGAGTCCACCGCCCGCGTCGAGCGCACCAAGCGCCGGATGGCCGACCTCTTCGAGCTCGCGCCCGCGGGCATCGCGCTGCTCGACGACGACGGCCGCTTCGTCGACGCCAACGGCGCGTTCTGCGACCTGCTCGGATACCGGCTCGACGAGTTGATCGGACGCTTCGACGTCGAGTTCCTCGACCCCACCGACTCCGGCGGCGGCCTGGTCGGCGGTCTCACCCGGTCCTCCGGCGAACTGCTGGTCCCGCACCGGGTGCTGGCCCGATCGGACGGCTCTTCGGTGCCCTGCCAGGTGCACGCCGCAGCGTCGGTCCGCGACGACGGCGGCCGCAGCTGGCTGGTCACCTTCCACGACATCACCGAGCAGCTCGCCCGCGCCATGACCCTGCGTTACCAGGCCACCCACGACGAGCTCACCGGGCTGCTGAACCGCCGGGGCTTCCAGGACCGGCTCGCCGAGCTGCTGCCGCCGGACAAGCCCGGCAGCGTCGCGGTGCTGTTCTGCGACCTGCACAACTTCAAGCGGGTCAACGACGCCCTCGGCCACGAAGCCGGTGACGAACTCCTGTCCGCGGTCGCTGAACGCCTGCTCGCCCGGCTGCCCTCGCGCTGCGAAGTGGCCCGCTTCTACGGCGACGAGTTCGTGATCCTGCTGCGCGACCTCGAGGGCAACCGCGATCTGGACACCTTCGTCAACAGCGTCGCCGAGCTGTTCCGGATGACCGTTCCGCTGCGGCGCAGGCAGGTCCAGGTCTCGGCGTCGATCGGCGTGAAGGTGGTCGAGGACACCGGAACCGACGTCGTGGCGCTGCTGCGCTCGGCGGAGTCGGCGATGCTCGACGCCCGGGTGCGCGGTCAGGCGCGGTCGGGGATCGACCACGACCAGCTCACGCTGGAGCAGCACCTGCGCGAGGCCATCAACCGGAACGAGCTCGAGCTGCACTACCAGCCCGTCATCGACAACGACGACAACGTCGTGATCGCCGAGGCGCTGCTGCGCTGGCACCACCCGGACCTCGGGCCGCTCACGCCGGACGTGGTGCTCGCGGTGGCCTCGCGCGGCGGGATGCTCGCCGACCTCGACACGTGCGTGCTGCGCATCGCCTTGCGCGAGGCGCTGTCCTGGAAGCGCCGTGACGGCGTCCCGGTGAAGGTGGCGGTGAACCTCAGCGGACTTCGCCCCGAGCAGCCCGGATTCGCCGACGTCGTGCGCTCTGTCATCCGCGAAACCGGTGCCGCGCCCAGCGATCTGGTGCTGGAGATGGTGGAAACCGTGTTCGCGCAGCTCGAACCGGAGCAGCGCCAGGAGATGAACGACCTGGTCGCCGATGGCGTGCAGTTCGCGGTCGACGACTTCGGCACCGGCTACTCGTCGCTGTCGGTGCTCAAGCAGCTGCCGACGCAGATCATCAAGCTGGACCGCATGTTCGTCTGCGGCGTCGGAACCGACCCCGACGACCTCGGCATCGCCCGCGCCATGACCGAACTCGCCCGCACGCTGGGCCGGATGTGCATCGCCGAGGGCGTGGAGACCTCCACGCAGCACCAGCTGCTGCGCGCGGTCTCCGTCGACGCCTACCAGGGCTACTACTTCTCCCGGCCGATACCGCCGGAGGAGTTCCGCGCCTACCTCGCGGGCTGAGGACGTTCACCACGGCGTCGGTGCCGGACATCCCCATGTCGGCACCGACGCCGTGCCCACCCCCTCAGAGTGGTCTTGGCGAACGCGCGCCGACGCCGGGCATCCCCACGGCCGACGCCGGCGCGCGTCCTCCCCCTCTCGCGATGGCTCTCACAGGCTGGAGAAACAGCCTCACTCGGAAGTGTCTATCCAGAAGCTTTCTTCTCTGGCGTTTTCTTCGTAGAAAGATATCTCTCAGGAAGAATCGTCGCAAGCTGCTGGGTGCCGCCTGCGACGCAGGTCACCTCGGCCTCGCAGGAATCAAGATCATCGGTGAGCTGCTAGGACGGGCAGGAATTTGGTCCGTGGTGAGCGGTGGTTTCGCTGCTCATGCTGGATCTCGTGAACCTGGGGGTAGTCCGCGCCGTCGACGACGGTCAGCGCCCCCGCCGTGGTCGAGCAGCAGGAGCCGGTGCGCAACACCCACGACTGCGGAGAGCTGCAGAACTCGGGGATGGACGTCACCGAGGTCGTCGGCTGCTGGTACGGCCTCGGCGCGCCGTCGGACATGGACGACGACGCCGACGGCATCCCGCGCGAAACCGTCTACGGCGAGTGCTGAGGCCAGATCGTCAGCGCGTCGCTGCACTCTCGATCTTCGACTGGCTTCTTCGGATGGGTCAGGCATTCGCGGACCGCGATGGTGGCCGTGTCCGGCAATGTCACGTCGATTTCGGCCGATTCGTGCGCACCCTTGGTGACGGCCACGGGGCGATGCTCCTTGCCGTCCACGAGGATGATGAGCGACACGCCCTTGTTGTCCTGGGCTCTGTCCTCCAGCTTCCCCGTCACACGGACCTGCCCGTCGGCGTGCTCGATCTCGCCACCAGCGGAGACGCCGCCGACCGCCGATGAAGCAGAGTTGCTATTCCAGTCGTCCGTCTCCGGGGCGAGCCAGGGTTGGATCACGAAGTACTCCAAGAGCAGCGCGATCACACCGCCGCATGCGGCGATCGCGATGCCGGTGAGGACCTTCCGGCTCGGTCGATCGGTCTGCTGAGTCCTGTCAATCATGGCGTGTGCCTCCGGATGGGAACTCCCCCCAGGAAGATCAAGTCCTGGCAAGGGTCCCGTGAAGCACCTGGCCGTGGAAGCGAAATGCGGTTGCCGCACCCGTATGGCGGATCATGGTCGGACGGGGTTCGCACCAATGGAGGCACGCCTCTGCCTCGGGAAATGTGACTGTGGACGCACGGGTGCCCCGCGCGAACCTACGGGTGCGTAACCTGCTCAAATGGCTGAAATCGTCTATCCGCCCGTCATCCTGGCGGCGAAGGCCATGTTCCGCGTGCTGGACAACCGGCTGCGTGTGACAGGCACCGAGCACATCCCGCGCACCGGAGGCGCGGTGATCGCCTGCAACCACGTCAGCTACCTCGACTTCATCTTCTGCGGCCTCGGCGCGCAGCCCGCCAAGCGGCTGGTGCGCTTCATGGCCAAGAAGGAGGTCTTCGACAACAAGATCGCCGGGCCGCTGATGCGCGGAATGCACCACATCCCGGTCGACCGCGCGGCGGGACGGGACTCCTACGACGAGGCGGTGCGCAGGTTGCGCGCGGGCGAGGTCGTCGGGGTGTTCCCGGAGGCGACCATCAGCCGCTCGTTCACCGTCAAGCCCATCAAGTCCGGCGCGGTCCGGATGGCCGCCGAGGCCGGCGTCCCGGTCGTGCCGATGTCGCTGTGGGGCACGCACCGGCTGTGGACGAAGGGCAGGCCGAAGACGCTCACCAAGCGCCACGTGCCGATCCACATCCACGCGGGCGAGCCGTTCTGGCCCACCCCGCAGGACGACCCGGAAGCGCTCACCGAGGACCTCCGCAACCGCATGTCGGCGATCCTCGACGACCTGCAGGCGGGTTACCCCGAGCAGCCCGCCGACGCCGACGAGCGCTGGTGGCTCCCCGCCCACCTCGGCGGCACCGCTCCCACCCCCGAAGAGGCGGCTGCCCTGGACAGCCAGTCCAAGGGGGGTTAGTCGCCCGGCCAGTCGCCGAGCGATTCGGCGGCCGGCCGGTGCTCGATCAGATCGAGTAGTCCACGTTGGCCATGTGGGCGTTCCCGCTGCGCACCCGGACCTCGACCATCGACGCGGTGTTCTCGGGCCACTTGATCTCGCCCGTGCCGAGGGTGCCGCACCCCAGCGACTGCCACTTGTCGGGGTTCTTCGCCTTGCCCATCCGCGCCGCGACGCACGCGTACTGGTTGGTGCTCTCCTGCACGTTCCAGGTGATCCGCAGCTTGCCGTCCCAGCCGCTGGCCGGACTGGTGTAGGAGCACTCCTTCGAGATCGGTCCCCACTTGCCCGGGAACCCGCTCGTCCGGCTCTTGCAGATCGCAGCGGATGCCGGAGCGGCGAAGAAGCTCGCCGACAGCAGCGACAGCAGGGCGGTCATCATCAACGCGGTAGCGGTTTTCCTCATCTGAGCGCACTCGCTTTCGGTGAGAGGTCGAATGGAGCTCGGCGGCCGGGCGAAAACCGGAGAACCGCCGATGAATTCGACACTGTCCAGCGCGGAGAAGACCAGCAACCGGAACCCGTTGTTCGCGGCCACCGGGCTTTGTCCACGGCCAATTCAGGTGGACGTCCGTGCAGGCCAGCGGCACTCATGCGCGCACCGAGCTCAGGTGCTTGACCACGCCCCGAGGGCAGGCGCTCGAATGCTCTTCGTTCTCGAATCGCGAAGAGATGGGGGCGGTGATGAAGCGAAGGCGCGCAGCGGTGCTGTCGGCGATGGTCGGTCTGACGTGCTCGGTGGTCACACCGATGGCGGTGGCCGACGAGGGGCTCGCGTGGGGTCCGTGCCCCGCGGACGTGAAGACGGAGACGGTCGTGCTGGAGTGCGCCACGATTCCCGTCCCGCTCGACCACGCCGATCCCGGCGGTGAGCGCATCGAGCTCATGGTGTCGCGGCTGGCCAGCACGAACCCGGCCAAGCGGCGGGGAGTGCTGATGCTCAACCCCGGTGGTCCGGGCGGATCGGGCCTGGCGTTCCCGGACTTCGTGGCATCGCGCGGAATGCCGGCTGACGTCCTGGAGAGCTACGACCTGATCGGCATGGACACCCGAGGCATCGGGCACTCGGCGCCGGTGAGCTGCGGATTCACCAGCGATCAGGGCTACCTGGGCAACATCCCGCCGTACGCGGTCGACGACGCGGCGTTCGTCGCGCAGGCCGAGTCGGCGAAGCGGGTCGCCGAGCAGTGCGCTGCGCACGACGCCGACGGCCGGATGCGGCACCTCTCGACGGCGAACGTGGCGCGCGACCTCGACCGGATCCGCGCCGCGCTGGGCGAGGAGAAGGCGAGCTTCCTCGGCTACTCCTACGAATCGGCGCTCGGCGCGGTACGCGTCGATGTTCCCCGAGCGGTCCGACCGGATCGTGGTCGACAGCAACATCGGCGACACCCATCTCGACCACGACGGTCTGCGCAGGTACGCGCTCGGTTTCGAGGAGACCTTCCCGGACTTCGCGAGTTGGGCGGCCGAGCGGCACGAGACCTGCGGCCTGGGGCGCACGCCCGAGGAGGTGCGCGAGACGTACTTCCGGCTCGCCGAACGGCTGGACGCGGCGCCGGTCAACGGCATCGACGGGCGCGTGTTCCGGCTGGCCACCCTCGTCGGCCTGTACGGGAAGACGAAGTACGGGCTCACCGCGCAGGCGTGGCAGTCGGTGAGCACCGCGGCGAGACGCCGGAGCCGACCGCCTCCGAAGCGGCTCCGACGGACAACCCGTGGTCGGTCTTCTTGGCCGTGACCTGCAACGACTTCGACTGGTCGGGGGACGTGCGGACCTACCAGCGCGCCGTCGCCGAGGACCGCGAGCGCTACCCGATGTACGGCGCTGCGAGCGCGAACATCAGCCCGTGCGCCTCCTGGGAGGCCCCGGCGGAGCCGCCCGTCGCGATCGACCGAAACGGCCCGGAGAACGTGCTGGTGCTGCAGAACCGCCGCGACCCGGTGACCCCGCACCGAGGCGGCGAAATCCTCGACGAGAAGTTCGGCGACCGGTCCCGGCTGGTCAGCGTCGAAGGCAGCGGCCACGGCGTCTACGTGCTCGGCGAGAACGCCTGCGCGCTCAACACCACGACGGACTTCCTGGTCGACGGCGAACTCCCGGAACGGGACACCGTCTGCCGATGACCTGCGGTGGTGGCGGTTCCGCCCGGAACCGCCACCACCTCGACTACCAGGTCACGGGCAGAGAGGTGACGCCGCCGGTGATGGTCGGGCGGACTTCCAGCTCGTCCATCTCCCGGGCCAGGCGCAGGTCGGGGAGGCGCTGGGCGAGGGTTTCGAAGACGATCCGCAGCTCGGTGCGGGCGAGGCTGGCGCCGATGCAGAAGTGCGCCCCGTGCCCGAAGCCCAGGTGGGTGCGCTCCTCGCGGTCCGGGTCGAACGCTTCCGCGTCGGCGTAGGCGGTCTCGTCGCGGTTGGCCGCGTTGACCGACAGGATGACGGCCTCGCCGCGGCGGATCGTCACGTCGCCGATCTCGGCATCGGTGTGCGCGTAGCGCAGCAGCCCGAGATCGCCGGGGGCGCCCAGCCGCATGATCTCCTCGACCGTGCGGCTGACCCGGCCGGACGGATCGGCGGTCAGCGCCTTCCAGTGCTCGGGCTGGGTCAGCAGGAACAGCACGCCGAGACCGATGCGGTTGACGGTGGTCTCGTGACCGGCGAACAGCAGCCCGACGCACAGCCGGATCATCTCGCCGTAGTCGTAGGTCTCGTCGTCGTCCTGCGCGCGCACCAGGTCCGAGATGACGTCCTCACCCAGGTCATCGCGCTTGGACTCGGCCAGTCCGGTCATGTAGGAGTGGAACTCCTCGCGCGCCCGGTGCGGATCGTCGTCGGCCGCCAGCGTCGCCATCCGGCTCGACAGCGAGTGGAAGTGCTCGCGGTCGCTCTCCGGCACGCCGAGCAGCTGGCAGATGACCGCGACCGGCAGCGGGAACGCCAGACCCGAGTGCAGGTCGACGACGTCGCCGGATTCGCGCTCGGCCATCAGCTTGTCGAGGTAGCCGTCGACCAGCTCCTGCACGTGATCGGTGAGCATCCGCATCCGCTTCGCCGAGAAGGCCGGCGTCAGCAGCCGGCGCATGCGCGCGTGGTCTGCCTCCTCCGTCTCGTAGTTGCCCGTCGGACCGTCCTGCACCGCGGCGGTCGACACGCGCGACGCTAGCTCGGGTTCGGGGTGGGAGCGTCCGAACCGCTTGTCGCTCAGCAGCGTCCGCACTTCGTCGTACCGGGTGACCAGCCACGCGGGGTCGCCCGCCGGGGTGGTGACCGGGGCGACGGGCGCTTCGCGGCGCAGCACCTCGTACAGCGGAGCGAGGTCGAGGACGTTCGGCCTCGGGAAGGGAAGTTGCAGGCGCTCGGCAACTGAGCTCATGGGTCTCCTCGATGCATTAACTGGCAGTCACTGACAATAATGTTGGGCGGATTAGGGTGTGTCAACACGAATCCGGCCGGCCTGAGGGAGCTCTCAGTGGTCGAACGACCCCGCCGCGGCCGCCCGCCGGCGAGCGACCAGCAAAGACAGCAGCAGCGACTCGACATCTCCCGCCACGCGGTGCGGTTGTTCCGCGAGCACGGGGTGGCGGCGACCTCGGGCGAGCAGATCGCGCGCGCCACCGGGATTTCCGAGCGCACCCTGTGGCGCTGGTTCCGCAGCAAGGAGAGCTGCGTCGAGCCGCTGCTGTCGAAGTCCATCGACGCCTTCGGCGCGGTGCTGCGCACCTGGCCGCCCGAGCTCGAACTCGCCGAGCACCTGCGCGCCGCCTACACGCCCGTGCTCGACGCCGACGACGACATCGAAGCGGTCCTGGCGGTCATCCGCATGACCCACGACGAGCCCGCGCTGCGCGCCCTCTACCTGGTGCTGCGCGAACGCGCCGAGCCCGCCTTCGCCGAAGTCCTGGCCGACCGCATGGGCCTCCCGGCCGACGCCCTCGAAGTCCGCATGCAGGCGGCGGCCACGAGCGCAGCCCTCCGCGAAGCCACCGACGACCTCGTCGCCACGGCCACCTCCGAAGGCATCCCGCAGGCGGTCCTCCAAGAGCACAGGGACCGCGTCGCAGACGCCCTCCGCCACCTCACCCACCCCTCGGGCTGACGGTTCGAGGTTGCCGCCTTTTGAAGCGCCCCGAGGAGATGCAGGCTACGGCAGAGACGATCCGCGCCGGGTTGCAATGCGGCATGTTCTAAGGGCTGGCTGCGGGCCAGACGAGATCGAAGACGCAGCGATCGCCGAAGTAAGCGAGGGACGCCTTCTTGAGAGGCGTCACCACGCGCGGGAACGAAACCCGACGTTCGCGCAAGCGTAAAATCAAGGCAGCGCTCAAAAAGCACACGGCCAATTGCGATGCGAGATATGCGACTTCGATTTCGAAGCGGCATATTGCGAGCGAGGGCGCGGCTCCATCGAGTGTCAGCATGTAGTGTCACTGCATGCCTCGGGCGAAACCACGACCCTCCTACAGGACCTCGTGCTCATCTGCGTGAACTGTCACCTGATGATCCACCGCGGAACCCCATGGCTCATGCCGGAAGAACTGCGCACGCTGGTGCGTAGGGGCAGGAAGTCGTAGAGGCTTACACACACCAGCACCGCTGAAGGTGAAGACCTTCTGCTAACTCGCCCAGGGCGGCTCGGGCAGATCGTGCAGAACCTACAGGCTGGCTCGCTGGGTCAAACCTCAATACCGGCTGGCTGATCTGCAGCCCGCCGCGTGCAGTGCCTCCGACCTGCTGCGATGCGTTTCACCCGGATCAGTTGTCCAGACATTGACCAGAAGCGCTCCCGGGGGCCGGGGGCCGGCCCCCGGCGTGACGTCGGCGTGGCGTACGCAGGGCGGCCACAGCGCGACAGAGGTTCAGATAACACCCCTCGCGCCACGAGGCCGACCACCAAGGAGGTCGAATCTTGAGCGAGCCGTATAGCTACGACGAGTGGCCTGACCACCCGAGTGACCTGGATCGGTTTGATCGGAGCCCGTCAAGCTTCCTGGCGGTTTGGACGGTTATCTCCGTGCATACCGCCGCGCTGTACAGAGGTATGACCACGCGACCTTTCCGACGGTGCGGGATCGCATCCCCGTTGAGCGGCACATGGCTGAGCAGTAGTACGCGGATAGCGAGGTTCAGAAGCAACTGCGCCGCAAGATCAATGAGGTGACGCAGGACCTGGCCGCCCAGGCAGGAATGACTATGCGCGATCTTGCCCACTGGCTGGGCCAAGGAACGCGGATTCCCGTGGCGAGAGAACTGCGATATGGCGGATCTCAAGAAGTGGTATGCGTTCGTCAGCGCCTCCGAGACCCTCGATTTTGGCTCGTAACGTCCCGCACTACCCCGCCCCCAAGGAAAGGGCGGCCCAAACTCACCGCGGACCCCTCTGATGTTGAACTTAACGCTGGCGAGTGCCCACCAGTCGCCGGTGCCGGTCTGATGCCAGGCAGGACGCCGGGGACAGTGGTCTAGATGTTGATGCTGGCGGCGTGGGCGCGGAGGGGGCGCCGTGGAGGGCGCGTGGGCACGCGGCTGGGCCTTGGGGCATAGGCGAGCTTGATCCAGGTCGGGCTGGGGCAATCTGGGCATCGGATCGCCTTGGTTGCGGTCACCTTGGTGACGCCGTAGATCTCGGCGAGTTCCGGGCCGGAGGGGAGGCGCTGGCCGCTCAAGGTGATCATCCGACCGCCGAGGGTACTGGCAACCACCGACGGAGTTGCACGCGACTCGTCGGTCGTGGAGATCGCGCTGCTCAACCGGATCATGCAGCGGGAACTCCTTCCGGGGGCGCGGCAATGCGGGTCGCGGGGCTGTTCTAGGCCGTTCAGGTGACGAGTGGATAGGTCGACCACCTGGGAAAACACCTTCGATACGGTGCCCGTGAATATCACGTGTTGTGGAGGGGTTGGCATGGCTGGGATCGAGGTTCCGCCCGAACTGCTTGAACGGGTGCGGGGCATCCTCGATGGTGGGACGCGCAGTTTGGAAGGTGTCGCGGAGTCGCAGCCGCCTGGCGTTGATGCGGGCGAGTCAACGCCGACCGTCGCCGAGACGCTGGGCTTGCTCATGCAGGCCAGCGCAGGGGTGCTTGGCGGTGTGCAGCAGATGGCCGGTGATGTGCAGGCCACGGGCGATACGTACTTGAACAACGACGACGCTGCAGCGGACCTGTTTGGCCGCCACGGGCAGTGACCAGCACTTGGGGGAGTGCCAGATGACGGCGATCAACACACAGATTCTTGCCGATGCTTCCTCGGCTCGCGAAGGTTCGCAGTACCTCAAGCAGCTGAGCGCGGCCAACCGCGACGCGGCGACGGCTGTGCACCAAGCACGTTCGACTTCGGAAGCTGAGTGGGAAGGCGCGGCTGCGAATGCGTTCCGGGATGAAACGCAGCGAAGCAGTAGCGACACCGACGAGCTCGCGCGGATCACGGACAAGATCGCACGGGCGTTGGACAGCTTCGCCGACAACATCGCTACCTGCGTGTCGAGGATGGATCAGGCCTACCAACTCGCTCAAAGCGCAGGGCTGAGCGTCCGCGGTTGGTGGATCGAAAAACCCTTGGGTGAGCCGGTTCAGACTGCCTCGGAGGGAGCTGGACGTCCTTCGCTGCCGGGGCTTGATCCCGGCTATCAGAAGCAGAAGGAGCTGGAGCGCAAGCTCGACGCGTGGTCAGAGGCGGTCGGGCTGGTCGAGTGGGCACGACGTCTGGAACGCACCGCGCACGAGGAACTGAACGCGGCGCTCAGCGACGCGAACAACCTGGTCGCGTCGCTGACCAAGGCATCCACTTGGATCGGCAATTTCGTTGCTCTAGTCGGATCGCTGCATGGTGCGGCGACGAAACTGCAAGGCATGGCCGCTGAACGTCTGGCCTTTCTTGAGGAGTTCAAGCGTCTCTCTGCCGATTCAGCGATGCCGGCGGCTACCCGGCAGGCCCACCTGACCCAAATGATGTCGAGCATCGGACTCACTCAACAGCAGGCTGAGTCGAATGCTCGCGCGCTTGGCAACCTGGGCAACACCAAGGCTGGTGCCTTGGTTTTCAACCCGCTGACGAAGACCTTCGGCGGTACGAAGCCGGGCGTGATGCGCGGACTCGGTCGTTGGGGGTCTGTGCCCGGCTTCATCCTTACCGGCGTTGAGGCGGGGCGACAGATCATCTTCGACGGCAAGCCAGTCGGGAAAACGCTCCAGTCGAACTTTGAGAGCTGGGGCGTCGGCGCTGTGGCGGCCGGCGTCGCCGGCGCCGGCGCGGTTGCGGTTGGGGCGGCTGCTGCTCCAGCGGTCATCCTCGGTGTCGGCGTGGGGGCTGCAGCGTCGTGGGCGTGGAGCTACTCCGAGAACAACACCTGGGAAGACTTCCAGCACGACTCGGAAGAGACAGGCAAGGAAGTCCTGAACCGGCATTCAGAGGCTCAGGAAGAGATGCGCAAGGTCGAGCAGAAGCACCCGGGCTCCGTACCATCCTCGAAGTGGTGACATGTCGAGTCGGATCAAGGAAAGGCGGACAGTGCCCAAATCGGTGCGTGTGAGCGTGGTTGTCCTCGGGGTCCTTGTGACAGCACTTGCTCCGCTGTTCATCGCTCTATCGCTCGCGGACTCTTACGGCTGGGATCGAGAGAACGCTCGGTCAATCGCGTTCGTGGTGACCATCCTCTTGCTGGGTGGCTGGTACCTGGTTATCCGAATGGTCTCCGGCCGGCAGGCCCGGCGCGACGTGGGGGATGAGCTCGATCGAAAGCTCGCCCCGTACCGCGACGAGGACGACGAGAAGGACAAGGGCTAAGCGCATCGGGCCAGCCCAGTCTGCCCGGTCGACCTGCCCTGCCGCGATCAAGGAGACGTAGTGGGCAACGAGAACCTGTTCTCCGCTGATGACCAAGGGGTAGCGCCTGCGGTGTTCGGTGTGGAAGCCGTCGATGATGAGGATGAGTTCGAGCCTGAGCCTGCTGCGGCAAAGCAGCCGACCGCTTCGCCTGAACCGGTCTTCGTCGTCCCCTCCGAGGTAGTGCCCCGGCCACAGGCGGAAGTGACCGTGCAGTTGGGGCGCACGGAAGATGATGAGCTCGTGCTGTTGGCGTTCAGCTCGCCAGAGCGGTTGGCTGCCTGCCTCGGCGATGAGCAGCCGTGGGTGGCCATTCCGCAAGCACAACTCGAAGAGGTTCAACGCGCATGCGGTGCTGAACTGGTCGAGATCGATCCGGTGCTCCCGGCCGCCTGAATTCCTGCCTCCTCAGGTGGCGTGGATCCGCGTGTACGTGCATTGCACGTAGCCAGCGGCTGAGCCCGGCAGACATGAGCCGACAGTGACCGACGTACAGAATCGCCCCTGCCAGGATATGGCCTGGTCAGGGGTGGTTTTGTGTAGGTAAACGAGAGCGCCCCCGGCAGGATTCGAACCTGCGACACCGGCTTTAGGAGAGCCGTGCGGTACGCGGGTGTTTGCGCAGGTGAGGCCAATGGTAAGTGTGCGCGAGTGGCGCCATTGCCCGTGAACTGCCCGTGAGGTGGGGTGTTGGTGGCGCGCTTCGTAGAACAGGGACGAGCTGTCAGGGACCGGCGATAGCCTTCTTCCGTGAGCCTCATGCAGATCACCCGGGCTGAAGTCTTGGCAGCTATTGCTGAGTACGACGCGCTCGGGCGAGAGACGTTCCTAAGCCGGTATGGCTTTGATGACGCGACTTCCTACCTACTCCACCACGCCGAGGAGAGGTATGAGGCAGCAGCGGTCCTGGCCGCGGCACACGGGTACCTCCCTGATCGATCAGCCTTGCGGGCCAGTGAGCTTCCGTCCAGAAAAAATGCCGTTGAACTGCATCTTCGGCGCTTGAGGTTCGACGTGAGGCGTCTGAAGTCGCCCAGCTGGGAGCGCGACGAGGTGATTCTGGCTTGCGATCTGGTCCGTCAGAACGGATGGCACTGGCTGTCGGCGGATGACCAACGGGTTCAGGAGTTATCCGAGCTCTTGCAACTCATGCCGCTGCATCCTGCGGAGGTACGTGGGCCAAAATTCCGTAATGTGAATGGTGTTGCACGCAAGACCGCTGACATCGCTACCCAACACCCCGACTATCGCGGAAAGCCGACTAAGGGAGGGGCCCTCGATAGGGAGGTCCTTGCAGACTTCTTGAAACGCCCCGAGGAGATGCAGACTGCGGCAAATACGATCCGTGCCGGGTTGCAGTCCGGCATGTTCGAAGGGCTGGCCGCGAGCCCAGACGACATCGAAGACACCGCGATCGCCGAAGCAAGCGAGGGACGCCTCCTTGAGAGGCGTCACTACGCTCGGGAGCGAAACCCGAAGCTCCGCAAGCGCAAGATCGACGCAGCGCTCAAAGAGCGTGGCCGATTGCAGTGCGAGGTATGCGATTTCGATTTCGAAGCGGCATATTGCGAGCGAGGGCGCGGCTACATCGAGTGCCACCATGTAGTGCCGTTGCATACCTCCGGCGAAACCACAAACCGCCTGCAGGACCTCGTGCTCATCTGTGCGAACTGTCATCGAATGATTCACCGCGGAACCCCTTGGCTCACGCCGGACGAACTGCGCCTACTCGTGCGTAGGGGCTGGAAGTCGTAGAGTCCCTACAACACACCAGGATCGCTAAAGATGAAGGACCGTCTCAGCGCGCCCTCAGGGCCGCTGCGGGCCTCGATGTGGGGCTGTGGCCCCCAAAAAACCGCCGCCAGAACCGTCTGAGCTCGTACGGCGATCTGAGGGCCGCATCAACGGGCGCAGGCTGTCTGCGTCTCGGTGCCCGGTGCGCCATCGGCCGCGATACGCTCGCGTACTGCCTCCCGTGAGGTCCGCGTTTTGGCAAGTAACTAGTTGAGAGTGGATGCCAGGAATCCCCATTTCCCATGAGCGTTGGTTAGCCGATTTTTCTCTGCGCTTGATTCCACCAAGACGTAGCCATTTGGTGGATCACGACGAAGGTCTTCCGCTGCATGAATCCGGACTCGCGGGTTTGCAAATAGTCCGTGATCGCTGAAGTTTGCGCCGGAATAAGTAAAACCCCCATGAAGGTGAACGTCGGCAAATACCGCAGATTTGCGGAATCGTGCGTTCGCAAATCGGGCATCAGTGATGAACTCTGCCGCAGTGAAGTCTGCGCGCCCGTAGAAAGTCGACTCGGAAAAGCTTCCGGTGGCGAAATGTGCCCCATCGAACCTGGTGGTTCCGTGGAAGGAAGCTCCGTTGAAAATGACGGAACTTGCATGGCATTGTGAGAAGTCGAGATTGTCGAGTTCCGCTCCGGTGAGGTCGAGATCAACATCGGGCCAAAACGTATCCTTAGTTGCGCTTCTGTCGTTTGGTCTGAGGTGTGCGGCTAGCATGCGCTGTGCAGTCATGCGAGTCTCAATTAGGGCCTTGGATTGGTTGGAGTTGGCCGAGTCTTCTCCAGAGCCGACCGACTTCTGGTGGCGCATTTTTGGATTCGTTGCTGAGGGTGCAGGGTGAGGCATTCGTAGGTAGGCGCAGAATATGCTGGCGACGGTTTGCTGCTGATCGGCGGTTTGCGCGAGTCGCTCCAGGGCGTACATTCCTGCCAATCTCACTGCAGGTTGATCAGAACCGAGCTGTTCGGTGGCGGCGGTTAGGTTTTCGGCGAAGAGCCTGGCGTTCTCGCGCTGCTCTGCGGATTCTCCGAGTCGCTGCTTGCGGTAGGCGACTACGAGGGCCACTACTCCGCCAACGCCACCTACGACAGCAAGGACGATCTTGACAAAGTCAAAGGTTTGCGCCGCCGTCCACGGGGTGTGAGCCTGGATCGGAGGTTTCCCCAAGCCCCACCAGAGCATGCCTCCAACTAGTGCGGCTAAAGCAGCCGCCGTGACGAGCAAGGCGGCAATGTTCGCGCCGAGGGTTATTCGTGGTGGTGTTGGCGTACGCGGATGCGGGCGATGGCGATTTGGGCGCATGGTCATGTGTACTCCATCGTGAGAGCCTGAAGGACATGTATATCGCATTGTGGTGTATCGCTGGTCAACTTCCGGATTTTGGTGCATGATCACTGCCATGACGGAGTCGCAAGGGCCGCTCGATCCAATCGAGGATGAGATTGCCCAAAAGTTGGCCATCGGATTTGATAACATTGCTCGGTTGATGACTGGGCCGGTGTCAGATCAGTACTTTCACGAGAAGTTCCCCAGGGCGCTACGGGCTTTTCAAGAGGTTGCTGGATTACTTGGACTTGACACCTACGATCCGGGGGTGGTCATCGAAGATGCGCCGAAACCAGATCTCCTTAAAGTCTGGGACGAAGTTGTACGTCGGGAATCGAGTGACGGGCGCGCTTTAGACCAAATCTGGACAGCCGTGCAGTACGAAAACCCGTACTACGTTGCGCAGTATCCGCTCTCCGATAACAAGCCGTACTTTGGGCGACGACCGCGTACGTTGGATGATCCGACCTGTACGGATTGGCACGTCCAGTACGGGACACAGGATTCCTTCAGGTTGACGAACGCCGTTGTTCGTGGTCGATCGGCGTCCGATGCAGTTAGGAATGCCTACTACCTGTATCCGGAAGCGACAAAAGTTCGCATCAACATCCTGAAGCATCCCGATGAAACATAGAGACGGTGGTCCTGGCTAGGTGTCACGAGGTCGGATGGACATGGCGGGCACGAGCTGCGTCACGACGAGGCTCGGCTTTCGTGAGCGGTTGGTGAGCTCGAAGGTGGCGAGCGCCCACCAGTCGCCGGTGATGGTCTGGTGCCAGGCCAGCAGGACGCCGGGGACCGTCTTGGCGATGTCGATGCCGGCGGCACGGACTCGGAGCGGGACGCCGTCGAGGCCGCGGAGACGTGGGCTAGGCGGCAGGACGTAGGCGAGCTTGATCCAGATGGGGACTGGGACGTCTGGTCGCCGCTGGGTGCCCTGCCAGTCCCCGTCCTTGTGCGTCATGTGGTGCCCGCTCTGGTGTGCCCGTAGGAGCGGGCCGGCCGAGATGGGGTGCAGTCGGCCGGCCCGCATCGGGGCGGGAGATCTTCCCCATCGTCCCGACCCGACTTGCACGCATCCTAGAACGTGCGTTCGAAAGATCGCCAGTTGGCGGTGTTTTCTTTGTTCGTGCGGCAATGCCTCCTCGTTCGGCGCGTCCGGTTAAACCAGCCCAGCTTGGTGAAGTCGGATTACGAGGGTGAACACGCTAACGCACCCCGTGACGGCTGCGAGCGCGGTTTTGAGCACCTTGTAGGCGAGCTCGCGGCGCTGTTGGTCAGCGACGAATAGCGCCACGTAGCCGGCGCAGCCGGTGAGCACTGACAGCAGGACTACGTACGCGGCGATCGACCAGGCCCACATCGACCGGTTCCCTCATTTCTCGCTCGACGACCGGGTCAGCGGCCCGGGTTCCGCACCACGTTCTCGCAGGTCAAAGCGATAATTTACAGAATGTTACAACCGTTTAGACTCTTCGTTTCGAGATCTTTTGCTGGCCGAACATGAGGTGACGAAGCGCCCTCAGGGCTTGATCGTTTACACTTCTTTACAAGATCCAGGCCGGCGGCGCAGTTAGGAGTGTGACTTGGGTGGTGGATGGAAACGCCCTGATTTACCGGAAGGAGCGCTAAAGAACCTCAACGACGAGTTACATGAGCTTCACGGGCTCTCAGGTCATCGCACGACGCGCGAGATCGAACGTTGGCTGAAGCGGGAGTACGGTGATGAGGCCCCGTCTCACACCAAGGTCCACCAGGTTTTTACTCGCCCGAGGCTCTCGAATCCCGAACTCCTGCTGCGGATCGTCAGACAGCTGGCTCTGCGGATCCGTAGTGTCAATGAAGAGGATGAGTGTGACCGCTTCGACGCGCTGTGGCTAGCAGCGCGCGAGGAGGAGCTGAATCAGCAACGGCGTCGACGCGAACAGCCCGGCTCCTCGTGCCCGGCTAGCGACGATCTAAGCGCGATCACGCCACCTCAATTGCAGGTCGAGCGACTTTCTACGCCTTCCCAGATTTTAAACAGGGGCGAGTTAGTCGATCAAATTGAGGCCCGTGATCCAACTTTGCCAGATCCTCAAGCTTCTCGAGCTGTATTTGCGGGAAATGACCCCCGCGGTTTGGGTCCCGGCCCTGCCTGTGTAGTCGCGGAACAACTTTGCGGGCTGTTAAGGCATCCTTCGGGAACGTTTCTTAATCAGAACACTGTCGCATCGATCGAGCCAACCAAGGATCAGCTTCTCATGCAGTTGCAGGAAGCCGCTGATCATGCTGAAGATACCCTGCTCTTCTACTACGCTGGTCGTAGCCGTGTATCCCGCAACGGCCTCCTCCTGCGTGTTTCCGAAATCAAGCAGCAAGGCGGGCTCTTTGTCAATTACGAGGCGATTCGGGGAATCGTCTCCGGGAGTAGAGCCCGCCGGAAGGTAGTCATCCTGGAATGCAGCTCTCATGCAGGGCAAGTTTTGGAGGCGGTGGGCCCCGTACAGCGGGAGGACGGGCACACGGTCGCGGCGAACCCATCTACTTATGTGATCGTCGCAAGGAGACCGTTGGCGGAAGCTGCCGATGACAGTCCATCCCTACCATTTACCGAGACGCTGATGGAAATCCTCCGTGACGGTATCCGCGGTGCTCCCGAACTGCTCACAGTTGACACCATCGTCCGCGAGATCCGGCGAAAGGCTCGTGAACTGGAATTCCCAGAACCCAAATTCTTGATCCGTAATGATCGACGTCTGGCGTTAGCCCGCAACCCGGAATATCCGCAGGTCACTACGATCTCCGCTAGGTGAGTTCGTTGTGTGCGGACCGCTCCGTAGTGTTCGTGATCCGTTAGTCAGTTCGCCGTGACGTAGGTGCCCATGCCGTTGACGACGGTGAGTAGGCCGGCTTCTTGGAGATGGCGGATGGCCTTGGTGGCGGTCACCTTGGTGACGCCGTAGATCTCGGCGAGTTCGGGGCCCGAGGGGAGGCGTTGGCCTGGGGTGAGTTCGCCGGATTCGATGTCGGCTCGGAGGTCGTCGGCGATCTGGGACCAGACGTAGACCGGCAGGTCTCGGTTGATCCTGTCTGCGCGGCTCTCCCAGCTCATGGTCCGACGCTATGCAGGCAGAGGAACCTACGCCTGATGAGATGAACCCATAGATACGTGTAGGTAGCTACACTTTCGCCTATGGAAGTGACCCAGGTTGAGGAGCCGAAAGCGGTCTTCGTGGACGGCCGGCGCTGGCTCGTGTGCCCGGTCGCCGGTCCTGACTGCTTCCGTGTCGTGGCCGACCTCGGGCGCATTGCTGTCGACGCGGTCGAGTTCCACGCGGAGAACCATCACTTGGGAAGGCGCTGTTCCTGCTGTGGCCGATGACCGCTTGGCCGTCGAAGGGCGGGGAGTTGCCCTCCGACGTGCGATAACGCCCCGAGAGGCGATCTCACAGGCCGTTGAGATCGCCACAGCGGCGATGAAAGGCCTTGCCCGGTGTCCGGGCAAGGGCGGAGGTGCAGCGTGAACTGGTCAGCCGGTGCCGTGAAGCAGTCGTTCGAGGTCTTCGGCTGGCGCGGCGCAGCGGAAGCCGGTGTCGTCGTCGCACATGGTCTCGTTGGCGTCGTTGAACTGCGACGGAACCGCGCGATCGAACTGGCTGGTCCAGGCTCCGCCCTTGAGCTCACGCCGTCCAGGCGTGGACTGAGTGTCGAGCCATTCCCAGACGTTGCCGCACATGTCGTAGACGCCGTAGGGGCTGGTCCCGGACTGGTAGCAGTCGACGGCGGTCGTGGTGCCTACGCCGTTCTCGCGGACGTTGCACTTGGCCGGCGTCGGCTGGTCGCCCCACGGGTAGGTCGCACCGCGGGTTCCCCTGGCGGCCTTCTCCCACTGCTGCGAGGTTGGGAGCGTCTTGCCTGCCCACTTCGCGTAGGCGGCGGTGTCCTTCCAGGTCACCCACACCACGGGGTGGTTGGCCAGTTCCTTCGGGAAGGTGCCGTTTTCCCAGTGCTGCGGCGGCTCGTGGCCGGTCGCGGCGACGAACTGGGCGTAGTCCGCGTTGCTGACCAGGTAGATGTCGATGTAGTACGACGGCACCCACAGCGGCGTGTTGCTCGGGCCGGCCTGGTAGATGCTGCCATCCACCTTGACCATCGAGCTGCCGGTGATCGGATGGCGAACCTGGCTGCTGCCAATCGGTTCCACGGTTCCGGAGCCGGAGATCTCGGCGCCGTTGGTGAGTCCCTTGAATCGGGCCTTGGTATCGGGGTCGCACATCCGGAGGCAGGTATCGAGGATCGCCTGGTTGACGGGACGAGGCGTGATCTCCGTGCCCTTGGCCTCCCACTTCGAGATCATCCGTTCGCTCACGCCCAGGTGAGCGGCGAAGTCCCGGAGGCTCATCCGCATCGCTTCACGCAGAGCGCGGATCTCGACCCCGGTCCAAACCTGCACATTCGCCACTTACAGCTCCCCCTGTACCGATCTGTGCCGGGTCAGCGCGATGCTATTACATCCGCGCCTTGCTACCGAAGCTCATCCTGTGCCAGTCTGCCCGGCCAGCTGATCATTCAGGTTCGATCCGCTCAAACCTGCCGTCGTTGACTTCGTAGATGCAGGCGACCCCGTTCGAAGTCAGGAGGTCGACTAGATCGGCGGTCGGGCGAACAGGCGTCAAGACGGCGTGCTTGTAATCGACAAGGCGCCCGTAGTCCTTCAGCTGGCCAAGTGCGAAGCGCAGCTGGTACCTGTTTGCGGTCCCTTTTGCTTCGATCAGCTCGCCAAGGCCCTCGTCAAGGAGGTCGGCGCGCAGCGATCGGCCTGGCTCCCTGATCACGAGACCCGCTGCGTGTCGTCCCTGGGTGGCAAGCCACTGGCTATAACGCTCAACGAGGCTAGCCTCTGTGGAAGCTCTCCCCGCGCCGAAGGCCTTGTAAGCGTGGTCGAGATTCGCTGCGGGAGCCAAGTCTTGCGGCTTTGAGCGTTCTTGATCCTGCCGCTTGGCGTCCGATTTGGCGCGGCGCAGCGCCGAACGAACGCGTTGAACGACGGAAGCTAGCCGCTTAACCAGTCCTTCGAACAGTGCGGCTTCGAGCTGTTCAGCCACCCAAAGGGGCCGCTCGGCGCGCGGCACAGCATATAGCTCGGAGACTAGCTCCGTCCTTCGTGGATCGTTGTGCGGGTACATCAGAACGATCAACCGTAGGCAGAAGCCAGGAACGAAACCAAACGCGACAATGACGCCGAGCATGACGGGCATGGACGTGGATGTAGCGATCGTGACGATGTCGGTCATCAGGCGAACCGTCCAATCAAGGTACGGAATCGCGCATCGCTGCGGGCTTGGTCGAGCACTGCGCCCAGCTCAAGACGCCCCTTGTCAGTCAGTTCGTAGTACCGGCGCGGAGGTCGCTTGCGATCTATGGACGCCGGGTCTTCCCAACCGTCAGAAACCCAGCCTTCGTCAAGCATCCGCGTCAACATCGGGTACAACACGCCGGATCTCACTCCGGCTCGTTTGGTGAGGTCATAACCCCAGTGGCGTCCGGTCGGATCTGCCATGAACGCCATTGCGACTTGGACGAGAGCGTGGGTCTTCCGCATAGATCGTAATCTACATAGGTGTGGCGAAGATCGTCAACGCACTTGATCGGCAAGCGATCGCCCGTCTACACCCTTTCGCCGGGGATGTCCGCGTACAGGCCGCGCAGCTCGTCGAAGATCTCGTGTTGCGCGGGCCACTCGGTGCTCTCCACAGCGGAGACAGCGCGGATGCCGGTGGCGGCGTTCGTGGCGAAGACCGCATCCATCTCGTTGAGGTCGGAGAGCGTCACCGGCTCGACCACGACCGACTCATCGAGTTCCTGCTGAAGCAGCGTCATAGTGATGCCGTTTAGGTATTCCGACTTCGGCCAGATGATCTGGCCTTCGCGCACGAAGCCGATGTTCGAGGTCGCGATCTCGCTGATGGTGCCGTTCGGGTTGAGGAACAGCACGTCATCGAAGCCGTCCCGTTGGGCGATGCGGCGCCGGCGGAGAGCGGCGTACAGGCCGATGTGCTTCACGGGCGGGTCGTCGCGCAGGTAGGAGATCGCGCGGAGACGCATCGGCGAGGCGACGCCGGGTGAAGCCGCGCGCGTCGTGACCAGCACGTTCGGGTCGGCATCCTTGCCGATCGAACCGAGGTCGAGCGCGGGGTCGTAGATGGTCACGCGTGCCGTGGTCAGTGCCGGCGCGTCCTCGAGCGCCAGGCGGAGGAAGTGTCGGACGCGGTCGATGTCGAGATCGACGTCGAAGAGCTGCCGACAGTCGCGCGCAAGACGCTGCATGTGGTGCGACAGCCCGCGTACGCACCCGTCCTCGACCCGCATCGAGGTGAAGTGACCGTAGTTCGTCAAGGCCAGGGTCTTGACCTGTTCCAGGTCGGGCGGAGTGCCGTTGAGCTGCATGCATCCCACCTTGGCAGCTGACGAGCCAAATCTGAACTTGGGCGGAACCGAAGTTCAGCGCTAGTTCAGAGGTGCCGGTTCAGCGCTGGTTCAGCAAGGGGCGTTCAAGGACAGTTCTTTGCAGCTCGCTGAGACCGCAATCTGGATATGTCAGCGGAACGGGCAAGCGAAAAGCCCTCAGCGAGAAGGAGAAAGTCATGGCGAAGCAGGCCTTCCCCGGAGTCCAGACCGGCGGCGGCATTATGCCCAAGCTCGTCGGCGCGGCCGTCACCTTCGCGGTCCTAGTCCTCATCGTGAAGCACCCCGCCGAGTCGGCCGTTTGGGTCAAGGGCGCGTTCGAGCTCTTCATCGCCCTCGTCAACGGCATGGCCCAGTTCTTCCAGGGACTCATGGCATGACGGCGCCTGCCACGAAGCGGTTCGCGCTACTCGTCCCGGACTCGGCTGATGAGGTCGTCAAGCCGCCCCTCCAGGGCATTGATGGCGGCGTCCGCCTGCTGAACCGTCTTGCGAAGCTCGGTCAGCTCCGAGCGCGTGCGGGTGAGTTCCGCAGCCACGTCGACCTGCTCCGAAGGTTCCCGGACGTAGGCGCCGGCGTTGGTCCGGATCGTGACCACGCCGGCGTCCCGGAGCAGGCGCACGGCAGCCAGTGCGGTGTTGACCGCAACCTCGTACTCCTCCGCGAGCAGGCGATATGTCGGCAGCTGGGCACCCGGGGCGAATTCGCCGGCGTCGATCCGCCCCTGTAGGGCGTCCGCCACACGCCGACTAGCTGGGCGCTTGTCCTCGTGCGCGTCGTCAGTAGCCACGTGATCAGCGTACTCGGCATGTCTTGAGACATGGGTTGACAGCTCATCCCGCGCACTCTAATGTCTCGCGACAGAGAAATCTCTTAAGACATCAGGAGGTAGCAATGCCTTACCAGGGCTACGGGTCCCTTGGAGCCGAGCTGGCCAGCTGCGAGGCCGAACTGAGCGAGTTCGAGCAGGAGGCGGTGCGGGACTACTGGTCGCGGGTCATCGCTGAGGAGCTGGGTGAGCTGCCGGTGGCGCCGTTTGTGTGGTCGGAGCTGGGTGCGGGGGAGCGGACGCGTCTGCGGCGTTACGAGCGTCGCGAGGCTGGCGCGGTGCTGCGGCTGATCACGACCGAGGCGGACTCCGGGGAGGCGGCGTGAACGGGCTGGTGAGTTGGCTGTTGTCCGGGCGGCGGGTCCCGCGGTTTTCGACCAGCGACGGTTCCCGGGGTGCTCGGCGGCGGCGTGAGCTGACCTGCGGCGAGCACAAGCCGAGTCGTGGTGAGCAGGTCAGCGAGGTGTCGGTGCGGTGGACCTGTGACTGCGGTGCGTACCGCTTCGAGATCGACGCGCCTGCGCCGCATGTCGATGAGGTCCCCACGGCGGCCTATCTGGAGATGGAGCGCCGGGGGCTTCAGGGCAAGAAGGGGCCGTGGCGTTCCCAGATCACCGGCAAGCCCCTGCCGGTCGAGCGCACCGAACCGGCCGCTGAACCGCTGGTCGAGGCGAGCGCGTCGGAGCGGGCGGAGCGCGAGCTGCGCTGCGACCGGAAGGCCCGGGAGTACTGCAAGCGGTACGGGCCGAATGCGGCGCGGGATGAGGCCTACTGGGCGCTTCACGACAACGACGCCTGGATGGCCGAGGCCTTGTTCCGGGCTGCCGATCGCGTCGACGGCGGCGAGACCACGTGGCCTTTTTGATGTCCCGACCCAACAGTCCTTCCGCCAAGAACGCCTGTTGGGCCGGGTCTCCCATCGATCACGAAACCGTTAGGAGATCTCTGATGCTACGGATCGCCACCAGCCCCGGTGGGGGTGTGCGATGAAGACCCTGGTTATCGGGCTGTTTAGCCTCGTTCTTGAGTTGGCCGTGGTTGTCGTGTTGCCGCTGGTGCTGCTGGTTGTGGCCGGGCTGCTGCGGTTCACCGTCGTGACCGTCCTGCCCGTGGTCGGTCTGTTCGCCCTCGCTGTGGCCTCCGGGATCGCCCGCACCGTCGGCGTCGGTCTGTTCGGCGTGGGTGTGGTGCTGCGGCTGGTCATGGCCGCCGTCGACGCGGTGGGTGCTCGGGTGCCTGCTCCGCGGCTTCCGGTGGGGGTGGGCCGATGACCGCCGCGAAGAGCGCCTACCCGGTGCCGGTGGAGGAGCTGCTGCCGCAGGCCCGCCAACTGGTCATGCAGCTGGGGCGCACGCCGAGCCGGAACCAGCTCATGGCCGAGTTTCGCATCGGTGCCCCGAAGGCCCGGGAGATCCTGGATCGCCTGGCTGAGGAGCACCCGGCCAAGGCTCCCAACCCGGCCGGTCTGCACGTGGTGACCGAGCCTGCTCCGACCGAAACCGAACCCACCGAGACCCACGAGAACGAACCCGCCGAGGTCGAGTCTGAGACCGCCGACGTGGAGCCGGTCGCCGAGTCTGAGCCAGTTTCGGCCGAGGAATCGGAGCCGGTGCGCGAGGTCGAGTCTGAGCCGATCACCACGGCCGCAGACCCGGCCAAACCCGCCGAGGAGTCCAGGCCGGGGCCGGTGGCGGTGTGGCCGGTGATGCTGCTGGCGCTGCCGGCGTTCGTGGCGATTTGGTCCGGGTGGGTCGGACTCGGCCAGCTCACCGGGTTCGGCATCGTGCACCCACTGCCCGGGATCGCTGATGGGTTCGCGATCAATACTGCGATCACGTTGCCGATCGGGGTGGAGACCTACGCCGCCTACGCCCTCCGCGTCTGGCTCTCCGGCCAGGTCCCGGCCCGTGCCCGGCGGTTCGCGAAGTACTCCGCGCTCGGCTCGCTCGCCCTCGGGGCGCTGGGCCAGATCGCGTTCCACCTGATGAAGGCCGCCGGCATGACCTCCGCCCCCTGGCTCATCACCGCAGCAGTCGCGTGCCTGCCCGTCGCCGTACTCGGCATGGGCGCCAGCCTGGCCCACCTGATCAAAGACACCAATGACCACCGGGAGGTGCAGCGATGACCGAACAGCCGAACACGCCCAAGCCCGAGGGCAACGAGCACCAGGCGGCCGAGGAGCAGGCGCGTGTGCTGCGCTTCCCCTCCGAACGCCTCAACCACGACCAGGTCAAGGCCGAGGCCGAGTCGCAGGTGATCGACGGGGAGCTGGTCGACGAGGACCAGGCCCCGCAGGTCGACCAGCCCCAGCACCAGGCTGAGGCGGGTTCGAGCCTGGCCCGCCGTGAGAAGCGCGAACCCGTTCTGCCCAAGTGGGCGAGCAGCGTCGAGGAGTTCCGCGAGACCGCGAAGTGGGCTGTCGGCTACGTCGGCCACAGCTTCGCCTTCCACGCGGTGCGCTGCCCGGTCTACATCGCCCGCATCCTGATCCGCGTTCCACAAGGGACCCTGCGGCTGCTGCGCGGTCTTCTGCGGTGGGTGACCGATGCCGAAGGCCGGCCCGTTCGGCACGCTGCCGCTGACCGCGCCGACGCCGCCGAGTACCTCCGGCTGTCGAGCCAGCGTGATAGCCGGGTTCGGGGCCGGGTCTACGCCACCGTGGGCCTGGGCGCGGCCGCGTTGACGGCGTTCTTCCTGGGCCGCGAGCTGCTGCCCGAGATCGTGCAGTACGCCATCGTGGCCGGAGCTCTCGGCACGGTCGGTTGGTTGGGTGCTCCGGCGGATCAGCCGATCGCATCCCGTGCGGTGGAGGCGACCAAGGTGCCGAAGCTGACCAGCAACGCCGTCGAAATCGCCCTCGGCGCGCTCGGGATTTCCGGGATCAACCAGGCGATGGGCAAGGGCGGCGAAGGGATCGGGTTCCCCAAGCCCATCTCCCGTGATGGCAAGGGGTGGCGGGCCGATGTGGACCTGCCGCACGGTGTGACGCCGGGGGACATCATGGACCGCCGCGAAAAGCTCGCCTCCGGTCTCCGCCGACCGCTTGGGTGTGTGTGGCCCAAGGCCGACAACGGCGAGCACGCCGGCCGTCTGATCCTGTGGGTCGGTGACCAGGACATGCGCAAGGCGAAACAGCCCGCTTGGGCACTGCGCAAGGGCGTGCGCGTGGACCTGTTCCAGCCCCAGCCCTTCGGCACCGACCAACGAGGCCGCTGGGTCGACCTGCGGCTGATGTTCACCTCGGTGGCGATCGGTGCGATCCCGCGCATGGGCAAGACCTTCGCCCTGCGCGAGCTGCTGCTCATCGCCGCGCTGGACCCGCGTGCGGAGTTGCACACCTACGACCTCAAGGGCACCGGCGACCTCGACCCCCTGGAAAAGGTCACCCACGCCCACGGCGTCGGAGACGACGACGAAGAGATCGAAAAGGCTATTAGTGACCTGCGCAAACTTCGCGACGAACTGCGTCGGCGGGCCAAGCTGATCCGGGATCTGGCCAAGCAGGGTCTCGCGCCGGAGAACAAGGTCACGCCCGAGTTGGCGGGTAAGAAGTCGCTGGGTCTGCATCCGATTGTGATCGGTGTGGATGAGTGCCAGGTGTGGTTCGAGCACCCCGAGGTCGGCGAGGAGTTCGAAGCGATCTGCACTGACCTGGTCAAACGCGGACCCGCGCTGGGAATCATCATCATGCTTGCCACCCAGCGCCCCGACGCGAAGAGCCTGCCCACGGGGATCTCGGCGAACGTGTCGACCCGGTTTTGCTTGAAGGTGCAGGGCCAGACCGAAAACGACATGGTCCTGGGCACCTCCAAGTACAAGCAGGGCGTGCGGGCCACGACGTTCGCCTGGGCTGACAAGGGCATTGGCTATCTGGTCGGCGAAGGCTCCGACGCGCAGATCGTGCGCACCGTGGCGGGTTTGGATGGTCCGGCGTCGGAGAAGGTCGCCGCCTACGCCCGCACCCTCCGCGAGCAGGCCGGCACCCTCACCGGCCACGCCATCGGCGAAACCCCCGAGGTCGACGAGACGGCGTCGAAGAAGGACACGTTGCTCGAAGACATCCTGGCCGTGGTCGGCGAGTCCGAGAAGAAGGTCTGGAACGAGCGGGTCATCGCCCGCCTGTATGAGCTCAGGCCGGAGGTCTACGGCACCTACACCGAGTCGGCCGACCTCACCGCGGCTTTGAAGCGCCACGGCATCCGCACCGGCCAGGTGTGGGGCACCACCAACGACGGCAAGGGCGCAAGCCGCATCGGCATCACCCGCGCCGACATCGCCCAGGAAGTCGCGCAGCGTAATCGCCGCGAGGGGTCCG
The DNA here is from genome assembly GCF_004349225.1 of Saccharopolyspora karakumensis. Taxonomy (NCBI): domain Bacteria; kingdom Bacillati; phylum Actinomycetota; class Actinomycetes; order Pseudonocardiales; family Pseudonocardiaceae; genus Saccharopolyspora; species Saccharopolyspora karakumensis. Next base: position 121,006 of record NZ_SMLA01000004.1, on the reverse strand, counting down.
GCTAGCCCTCGCCGGGTCTCTAGACCTAGACGACAGCCCTTCTAGGTCTAGAGACCCCGCTAGACCACCACCCCGCTTTTCTCCAGCGCCCTAGTGCCTAGAGGCGCGTGGGCCAGTGCGCCCAAAAACCGCCCTGGAGGCCATCTGTGACCCCCACCGACCCCGCTAGCGCCCTCCTGTTCCTCGCACTCCTATTGGTCACGTTCGGTTACTGCGTGACGTGCTGGTTCTGGCCCTTCAAGGCCTGCCGCACTTGCCGAGGTGGCGGCAAACTCCGCTCCCCGTTCGGCCGCGCGATCCGCCTCTGCCGGCGCTGCTGCGGCACCGGCCTTCTCCTGCGCCTCGGCCGTCGAGCCATCAACGCCGCTCGCCGCGTCCACGGCGCCAACCGCCACCGCGACTGAATGCCCTACTTGGAAGGCCCATCCCGCATGAGCACTCACCTCGACATCGCTAGCTGGCTCGCTGCCCAGGGAATGCACGTCTTCCCGCTGCGGCCCGGCAGCAAGCGCCCGTTCGCCAACTGCCCGCACTGCAAGGCCGGCCACACCGCACCGGCCGCGTGCCGGTGCCTGACCGCCGAGCAGCCCTGCCACGGCCTCCTCGCGGCCACCACCAAGCCGGAGCTGATCCGGCAGTGGTGGACCCGCACGCCCCGCGCCGGCGTCGGGATCGCCACCGGGCCGTCCGGGCTGGTCGTGCTCGACCTCGACCGCAAGCCCAAGCCGCCGGCCCCGGCAGCGCACGACGTGCCCAGCCCGGTCGGCGACGGGTTGGAAGCCCTCGGCGCCCTGAGCATCGCCGCCGGCGCGACGTGGCCGACCACGCTCACCGTCGCCACACCCTCCGGTGGCCGGCACCTCTACTTCCGCGCACCGACTGGGCTTGAGGTGCCCAGCGACGCCACCGGCCGAGTCGGGCACCAGATCGACGTCCGCGCTCAAGGCGGCTACGTCGTCGCTCCCGGTACCCGCATCACAACACCCCCGGAGGATGCTGCCGGCGCCTACAGCCGGATCTCAGCGACCGCTGAGATCGCCGAGCTGCCCGCCTGGCTGCGGCCCCGGGTCACACCCTCGACCACATCGGTACCGGCAGCTCCCAACCTCGGCGCTGTGCGGCCTGGTGATCACGCTCCGGGCTACTGGCAGCGCGTCTGGGAAGGCCAGCTGACCAAGGTCGAAACGGAGCCGGGGGAGCGTTGGCGCCTGGTCTACGCGGCCGCTCGCCGCCTGGCCAACCTCGCCACCCACGACACCGCCCCGTGGACCGCGACCGAGGCGATCGACGCCCTGACCGCCGCCGCGCTCCGCCGACGGGAGCGCACCGGCAAGCCACTCCAACCCGCTGCCGCCCGACGCAACGCCATCCGGGGTTGGGAGCGCGGAACCCACGACGGACCGGAATCCCTGCTGGGACGCGGCGCGGCATGACCACCACCGACATGAAGGGAGGTAGTCCGATGACGGCACCCACCACCGGCGCGGAGCTCCTGGACGAGCTCCACCAGGCGGTGACGCGCTACGTGATCCTGCCCAGCCCACAGGCCGTCGACGCCGTGGTCTTGTGGATCGCCGCGACCCACGCCCAGCCCGCTTGGGCGCATGCCCCGCGCCTGGTCATCCGCGCACCGGAGAAGCGCTGCGGCAAGTCCCGGCTTCTCGACGTGGTCGAAGCCGCTTGCTACGAGCCGTTGATCACCGTCAACGCCTCGCCGTCGGCGGTGTACCGCTCGATCGACGAGGACCCGCCCACGATGCTCGTCGACGAGGCCGACACGATTTTCGGCGCCGACGCGGGCAGCAACGAGGACCTGCGCGGGCTGCTAAACGCCGGACACCAGCGCAACCGTCCAGCGATCCGGTTCGACGCCAACACCCGCAAGGTTGAAGCCATTCCGACCTTCGCAATGGCCGCGTTGGCCGGCATCGGCGCCATGCCCGACACGATCGAAGACCGAGCGGTCGTGATCCGCATGCGCCGCAGGGCACCGGGAGAGAAGGTCTCGCCGTTCCGGCACCGCCGCGACCGGCCGGCGCTGACCCGCCTTGCAGACCGGATCAAAGAGTGGCTGCGGGCCGACCTGGACAAGCTCGAAGCGGCTGAACCGGAAATGCCACTGGAAGACAGAGCAGCCGACACCTGGGAACCGCTCATTGCCCTGGCCGACCACGCCGGAGGGACGTGGCCGGAGCGAGCAAGGCAAGCCGCGGTTGACCTCCTGGCCGAAGCCAACGACAGCGACCAGGGTTCGATGAAAATTCGGCTGCTGGTCGACATCCGCCGCGCGTTCGCCGATCAGCAGGCCATCTCCACCAGCGACCTGCTGGGCAAGCTCAACGCTGACCTCGAAGCGCCGTGGTGCGAGTACGGCTCGTTGGGACTCAACCCCAGCAAGCTCTCGAAGCTGTTGGCCGACTTCGAGATCCGCTCTGGGAATGTGCGCTTTCCGGACGGATCCCAAGCCAAGGGCTACCGCCGCGCGGACTTCGTCGACGCCTGGCAGCGCTACTGCCCGCCCGAGTCCACTGCCGGGGAGGCGTCCCAGCCGTCCCAAGCGTCCCAGCCCAGCTCAGCCCGGGACGGCACCACCGCTCGGGACGGCACCAGCCGTCCCACCCAGATCGCCGGACCAGTCACGTGGGACGGCAAAAGCCGTCCCAACGTCCCTAGCCGTCCCGCGCTGACCTGCATCGGGACGGATGGGACGGCTGGGACGGCAATCCCGCACGCCGCAAAGCAGAGGGGGATCGCATGACCGATCGAGTCCGTTCGCTCAGTTCGTCTCGACCGAAGGAAACCGCCGTGAAGACCCGCCGACGCGAGTACCTGTCGATCCCGGATCTCTGTGCCGAACTCGGCATCAGCAGGGACACCTTCTACAAGTGGCGCGCCAGGGGGACTGCGCCGCGCTGCACGAAGTTGCCGAACGGAGCCCTTCGAATCCTCCGCGATGACCTCGAAGACTGGCTGAACGATCGGAAGGAAGTGGCCTGAAATGCAGAGCTACGACGTACGCATCTGGGCCATCACCGCTCGCAAGAACAAGGACGGGAAGGTCACGAGCTACCGCCTCCGTTGGCGGGTCAGCCACGAAGAGTTCGAGGAGACGTTCAAGAAGCGTGCGCAGGCGGACGGCCTCCGGGCGGAGCTCGTATCAGCCCAGAACCGAGGCGAACCATTTGACACCCTGACCGGTCGTCCGGTCTCGTTCGGCAGGGCGACGCGGGACCTGCGTTGGTTCGAGCTGGCCTGCAACTACGTCGACATGCGCTGGCCAGAAGCTGCCGCGAACACACGCCAGACCATCGCGGAGGCTCTGATTAGGGTGTCGCCTGTCTTCTTCAACGGAGGAAGGGGCAAGCCGGCCGACGCGGAGATCCGTTCGATGTTGCGAGGCTGGGCGTTCAACTCTGATCAGCGGGCCAAGGGCATGCCGGAAGAGCACCGCGATGCGATTGAATGGTGCACCCGCAACAGCCTGCCGATCAGCGTCGTCCTGGACGAGGCGAAGCAGCTGGAGCTGCAGCAGGCTGCGCTCGTAAGCCGATCCGGCAAAAAGTATGCAGCGACAGTGGCGCGTCGAAACCGCGCTGTGCTCTCACACTTGCTGTCCTACGCGGTCGATGAGAAGGCCCTGGAGACAAACCCTTTGCGAGACACGAAGTGGGAATCCATGCCGAAGGGCAGTCGCTCGCTTGATCCCCGAACGGTGCCAAACCCGGTGCAGGCGCGGACGTTGCTGCGAGCGGTGAGCCAGGTCCAACGCAGTGGCCCGAGGTTGGAAGCCTTCTTCGCAGTGATGTACTTCGCCGCTCTTCGCCCCGAGGAAGCCGCAGCCCTGACCAAGGACGATCTCAACTTGCCGAAGCGAGGATGGGGCGAGATCTACGTCAGCCAAGCACACCCGTATGTCGGCAAGCACTGGACCGGAACCGGCCAGGCACGGGAAAAGCGCGGCGTGAAGGCACGAGCTGTAGGGGAGGGGCGGCCGGTGCCATGCCCGCCAGAGCTGACCGACCTATTGCTCAAGCACAACAAGGCGTATGGCGACGGGGATAGTGGTTTCCTGTTCGAGGGAGACCAAGGCGGAGGAATCCCGAAGATCACGTACACGCGAGTGTGGCGGGCGGCCCGCGCCGTTGCCTTCACGGAAAAGGTCGCACAGTCACGCCTAGCCGAGCGACCGTATTCGCTACGGCATGCTGCAGTGAGCACATGGTTGACGGCCGGGGTTGACCCTACGACTGTGGCGCGATGGGCTGGCCACTCCGTGACAGTCCTGTTGGAAACCTACGCTTCGTGCCTCCATGGCCAGGACGTAATCGCCAGGCAGCGTGTCGAGAGCTTCTTCGGGTACCGGCCAGAATAGTTGCGTCGACCTTCCGAGTCGAAAACCTGAACGGATATCAGCGATTAAGTGAATATACCGCCTCCTGATATGTCGCGGAGGCGGTATATTCTACCCCGCAGTCCAACGACGGAAGGCATAGGTTAGATAAACTATCCGATTTCCATCCCGCCTAGTCGATAAACCTGTTGTGTACCCATGTGTGGATATCGTCGACTAACTTCTTATATGTGCGCACGTGGGCTAGGCTGCCTCCGTAGCTCTTACCGTGCGCGGTGTCATTTCGAATCTTAAGCAGTACTCCAAGTGAGTCCCGATTGCTTTCCTTTTCGAGGAGCTCCTTTAGGTCGGCAATCCACTCATCGCCAAATCTCTCGATCAGTGCTTCAAGTGATTTTGGGGTAAGGTTAGGCGCCTTCCTGAACCAAGAGAGGGCAAAATTAGAGGTGGCTTGGCCAGATGTTTCCGCTACGTATGCCGAGATTGCCTGGTGGAGGAGCTGTTCAAGGTAACCTGATAGGCGAATGCAGATATACAGATGTAGGTCCTGCTGGAGATCGATCGGAACGACTCGGAGGGACCTTTCGTATCGTTCGTAGATCGCATCCAGAGTAGACTTCATCTTGTGGATATCTTTGCGTGCCTGGCTTATGTTTGTCGGCATCAGCGCCCCTGGAAGGCCTTGACGCTTCTTTCGATCCTCTTGGTGACGCTCCTCCTGTGTGAGGTGCTCTTTTCAGTATGTTCTTTGAATTCCTTGTCTGATTCCAGCTTGTTGAACGCGGCGGCTACTTCCTGGACGGTAATGTCGGGGTTGTTCCTTAGGGCTAGGGTTAGTCCGACCAGAATTGAGTCAGTCCTTGCCGCGTTGATGGTTCGGTTCCTCCTAAGGGCACTCTTCCCGGAAGCCTCCACGAGGAGTGAGCAGGCCTTACTAAATTCGGCCATTTCGCGCTTACGTTCAGACGGAGAGAAATTCTTGTCGAAGTCGTCCAGGTGCTTAGTCATGAATGAGGCAAGAGGGGCTTTGTACTCGCGCTCTTCGTTATTGTTCTGTACTGGTTCCGCCACCTTTTTTAGTGACAGATACCGAAGGATCAGTTCCTGATCTTTCAAGTCGCGATGAGGAGGGCTTCCAAACAAGATTCGCCAAGAAATGTCGTCGTTCATCTCACGAATCGTCTTGATCAGGCTTCCGTTGTAGATGGCGACGCGAATTTGCTGTTCGTTTAGCTTTGTGCCGCCGCTATTGATTCTTTCAAATAGAGCGTAGACGGCCAGCTTTCCCTCGTCTCCCGTGGGGACCACCACCGTCGCCTGAATGAGGGCATTGTTCAGGAGTCGCTGATCCGACGAGGTGAGGGTCGCATATGTTTTTCCGAAGAAAGGGCCGTCCTCGGTTACGTACGTAAGCGAGAATTCCTGCTTGCCCTGCGGTGTCGGGTATTGCCCTCGATAGAAGTCGCGCAGAGTGGTGAGTCTCTGCTGTCCATCGAGGACGATGTACTGTCGACTCTCGAGTTCCACCAGGAAAATTCCGGGAACTGGATAGCCAAGAAGGATCGACTCAATGAATCGGTCCATCTGCTTCTTTTTCCAGACGAAGTTGCGCTGGAACGCTGCGTATCCAGTTCCCTGATTTGCCTCGTCTGGCGGGTTGAATCGCGGAACGATAAGCTCTTCGCGTTCGAAACGGCGTACAAGCCCCTCTACGTCAAAATCTACACCAAAGTAACGAAGTGACTCGCCGGCTGACGGCGTTTCGATGTCAACCTCGTCCTCATCGGTCTCGGGATCCTCGACGATCACGTCGGCCGCACCGAGTTCGTCATCTGTAACCAATGACACCACTTCTCCGAACAGTCAGGATTTATGTGCTGATCGTACATGTGCGGACACGCTGCGGGAGTTGTTTTGGGAGCTGTGGTCGACGTTGTCTCCCGGTGCTCGAGTGCGGGCCAGGCCATGCTCGTATGTGACTCCTGCGCACAACCGCCAGGTTTGACGGTCTGCCGGTTCGAGAAGTGAAGTACTCCGACAACGCCTCCAGCTCCGCCTTATGCGCTGGACTCGGGGGGCGCAAAAGAGCGGCGGTTCGGTGGGCCTCGGCCTGATGTAACGGATGCCTGGGCGCAGCTCGCCGCCAGCTCCGACGGGGACGCTTTTGCTCTAGCAACTTGGCGTTGGGGGGTGGGGGTGGAGGTTGGGCGCAGTAACGTTGCCGCCTGCGCCCGTGAATCGCCCGTAAACGCTGGCTGCCAGTAGCGGGTGGTGGCAGCCAGCAGCAGGCTCACCAACTGCTCGTTCCAGATGTCGTGCCTGGTCAAGCGCCGTTTCCGAACTTAACGATAAGCGCCCCCGGCAGGATTCGAACCTGCGACACCGGCTTTAGGAGAGCCGTGCTCTATCCCCTGAGCTACGAGGGCCTGATCGGAGGGTACCTGGTGGAGGTTCGGGTTCGGCACACCTGGTGGCGTCTGTGATCCGCGTTCTCCCCTGGTCGCGGTCGATGCTCGTGATCGGTGGTCGTCACTGCTGGTGGGCTCGTGCGACGGTCCACATGGGACGGGGGTGGAACGAGGTGCGTGACACCGGTGTCGGGCTTCATCGGTCCGGTTGTTGTTGGGCTTCCGGTAGGTCGGTGCCGTTTTCGACCCTGTTTCGGCCTGCTCTTTTGGCCTTGTAGAGGCCGATGTCGGCGGCTGCGAAGAGCTGGTCCAGGTCGTGGGGGCCTGCGGCCACGCCGATGCTGACCGTGGGTTTTTGGTCCAGTCTGCCCAGGACCAGGCGCCAGTCGTGGGCGTTGACCGCGGCGCGGATGCGTTCGGCGACGACCGGGCCGGCTTCGCGGGAGTCTTCGGCGGCGTCGACGAGCAGGACCACGAACTCGTCACCGGCCCACCGGCAGAGCAGGTCGCCCGCGCGGCACTCGCGGCGCAGCAGGTTGGCGACCTCCTGCAGGACGACGTCGCCCGCCGTGTGCCCGGCGAAGTCGTTGACCTCCTTGAAGTAGTCGACGTCGAGCAGCACGAGCCACGGGACCCGGCCGGCCGAGGCGTTGCGCTCCAGCAGGACCGGGGCCATGCGTTCCAGTCCCAGGCGGTTGGCGAGCCCGGTGAGCGGGTCGCGCAGTGCGGCTTCGCGGGCCGCCATCGCCATGCGCTGCGCTTGGGTGGCGACTCTGCGCTGCTCCAGCGCTTGGCCGAGACCTTCTTTGAGGATGTCCACGGCTGACACGGCTGCGGTCACCGCGCGGCGCAGGGCCGCTGCTTCGCCCACCGGATCGCCGAGCTGCTTGCAGATCTCGGCCAGTTCGCGGGAGAAGCGCATCATCAGGAACGATTCGTGGATGTTCTCGGCGCTCTCGAGCGCGCGGCTGGCGAAGGTGCGGGCCTCGGTCAGGACGCCCTGCGAGCGTCTGATGACGGCGAGCACCCAGTTGGCCAGCGCCGTCGCGTAGCCGTCGGAGGTGTCGCGGCTGAGGGTGATCGTCTCGTGCGCGACGCGCTCGGCCGACTCCACGTCGCCGGTGCCGACCAGCGATCGGGCCAGGCAGGCCAGGGCGCTGCGCTTGACGCGTCCCGGCTTGGCCAGCGACTGGGCCTCCTCGCAGAGCTCGCGGGCCGCGGCGAACTGGTGGGCGGCCTGCTCGGGGTGGTTCGCGGCCCGGAACACCCGGGCGATGCCTTCGCGGAGCTCGCAGTGGGCCAGCGACGGCTGGTCACCTGAGTCGCGGGCGATCTGCACCGCCAGCGACATCAGGTCCATCGCCGGACCGCGACGCCCGATGCCCTCCAGCAGGAAGCCCAGCATGCTGACGGTGTGCGCGGCCGATCCGCCGCTCGGCGGCTGCGTGTCGAGCTCGGTCCAGCCCTCGGCGATGAGCTCCAGGGCCAGCGGGATGCGGCCCAGCCGCCAGGCCAGCAGGGCGCGGTGCACCAGCACCGTGGACCTGACCCAGCGGTTGTCGACGAAGTTCGAGCCGCCGGCGAGCAGCTCGTCGAAGGCGGCATCGGCCTCGGTGAAGCTGCCAGCGTCGAGCAGCCGCCTGACCTGGCGGTCCTGGGCCGGGATGTGCCCGGCGAGCGGTTGTTCCTCCGGCTGCACCGCGACCTCGTCGTTGAGCACGTCTTCGTGACCGCTCGGATGAGCGACCTGTCCGAGGTTACCGGTTGCGACCACGCCCGTACGCTTCGTAGTGGATGACGTCGTCCAGGGGCATCCGCTGGCGCCAGCCGTGCCGTTCCAGGTCCGGAGTGTCGGCGAGCTCGCGAACCGGCCCCACGCACAACCATGCCACCGGCCTGACCTCGGAGGGAACTCCCAGCAGTCGTCGCAGGAACTCCTCGCGGTAGAAGCTGACCCAGCCGACCCCGAGGCCTTCGGCGGTCGCCGCCAGCCACAGGTTCTGGATCGCCAGGCACACCGAGTACAGGCCGGCGTCGGCGATGGCGTGCCTGCCCAGCACCTGCGGAGCGCCCCGGCGCGGGTCGTAGGTGACGGCGATGCCGAGCGAGGACTCCACGATGCCCTCGACCTTGATCTTGCTGAAGGTGTCGGCCCGCTCGCCGTCGAGCTTGCTGGCGAACACGCTGCGCTCGGCCAGCACGTGCTCGCGGAACGTGCGGCGCGTGTTCGCGTCGCGGACCAGGATGAAGTCCCACGGCTGGGAGAGCCCGACGCTCGGCGCGGTGTGCGCGGCGGTGAGCACGCGGCGCAGCACCGGCTCGGGGAGTTCGGCGCCGGAGAACTCGCGGCGGACGTCCCGCCTGCGGTTGATCACGTCGTAGAGCTCGGCGGCGGGGGCGGAATCGGTCAGGCTGGGGTTGTGTCCAGGGGTCTTCATCGCGATCAATGCTGCACCGGGGATACCGGCCACCCGGGTTCAGGGTGACCGGTATCGCACGGCGTTCGACCGGATCGTCCTATTTGTGGTGATACGGGAGCAGCGCCATCTCGCGGGCGTTCTTGATCGCCTTGGCGACGTCGCGCTGCTCCTGCGCCGTCAGTCCGGTGACCCGGCGCGAGCGGATCTTGCCCCGGTCGGAGATGAACTTGCGCAGCAGCGTCACGTCCTTCCAGTCGACCTGGACGACGCCCTCGCGTTGCAGGAGGTTCGGCTTCTTGCGGCGTTCGACGGGTCGGCGCACGCGATCACCAGCTCGACTTCGTCACGCCGGGCAGCTCGCCCTTGTGCGCCATCTCGCGCAGGCGCACGCGCGACAGCCCGAACTTGCGGAAGTAGCCGCGCGGACGCCCGTCCACGGTGTCCCGGTTGCGCAGCCGGACCCGGCTGGCGTCCCGGGGCTGCCGCTGCAGCTCGCTCTGCGCCTCGAAGCGGGCCTCGGGTTCGGTCTCGGGCGAGGCGATGATCCGCTTCAGCTCGGCCCGCCGCTCGGCGTACCGCTCGACGACCTCCTTGCGCTGCTCGTTCCGAGCGATCTTCGACTTCTTGGCCACGATGTCCTCTCTGCTGTGCGTCCTCGACCAGTGGTTTCGTGTTCTCAGTGGAAACCGGGGGGCGGAATTCGGCGGAAACCGGGATCCGGTTTTCCGCTGGAATCCGGTCACGCCCGGGGGTGCGCCTGACCTGGGGTGTGGGTTGGTCAGCGTTCTTCTCGGAACTCGACGTGCTTGCGGGCCACCGGGTCGTACTTGCGGAGGCGCATGCGGTCGGGGTCGTTGCGCCGGTTCTTGGTGGTGACGTAGGTGAATCCGGTGCCCGCGGTGGAGCGGAGCTTGATCACCGGACGGGTGTCGGTGCTCTTGGCCATCAGATGCGTTCCCCTCGCGCGCGCATGTCGGCGACGACCGCGTCGATGCCGCGCTTCTCGATCGTCTTCATTCCCTTGGTCGACACCCGCAGCCGGATCCACCGGTTCTCGGCGGGGAACCAGTAGCGCTTGTTCTGCACGTTGGGCAGCCAGCGGCGGCGGGTCTTGCGGTGGGAGTGCGAGATCTGGTTGCCGTAGCCCGGCTTCTTGCCGGTCACCTGGCAGCGGACTGACATGACCTACCTCTCGATAACGACATCCATTTTCATATAGCTGACGGCCAGGGTAGCGTGTCGGCAGCGAAGATGAAAACCGTTGTCGATTGAGGTGGGGATGTTCACCGATCCGTCCGACCGGACGCCGCTGCTGCTGGTGGCCGGCCTCCGCGAAAGCCAGGTCGCCGAGGCGGCCGAGGTCGCGCGCCTCCGCGACCCGTCAGGAACCGCGCTGGTGCACGCCGACCTGCGCTCGGTCGCCGAAGGAGTGGTGCGCCGCGAGGTCAGGCACGGCGATCACGTCGACAGCCACGTCCTCGAACTCGCGCACGGCTGCGTGTCCTGCACGCTGCGCGAAGACCTGCTGCCGCTGCTGCGCAGGCTCGCCGCCGCACCCGACATCAACCGCATCGTCATCCGGCTCGACCCGGCGCTGGAGCCCGAGGCGATCTGCTGGGCGCTGCGCCACGTCGAGGTCGACGGCCGCCCGCTGCTCACCGACGTCGCCATCGAGGCCGTGCTGACCACCGTCGACCTCGAGACCTGGCTGCCCGACGCCTCCGGTGAGGAGGCGCTCGCCGAGCGCGGACTGGGCGGCAGCGCCGACGACGAGCGCACCGTGGCGCAGGTGGCCGTCGGGCAGGCCGAGTTCGCCGACGCGATCGTGCTGGTCGGAGCCGCTGAGGACCGCTGGCAGCGGGTCCGCGCCGAGGCCGTGCTCGCCCGGCTCACCCCGTCGGCGCCGCTGGCCCACCTCGACGACCTGGACCTGCCCGCACTGCTGGCGCGCATCCCCGACGACTCCCGGCGCGGCGAGGTCGACGGGCCGCACGGCCGGTTGCTGCGCGGCCAGCCGTCGCTGGACACCGACGCGGGCGTGGCCACCGTCCTGTTCGAGGAGCGCCGCCCGTTCCACCCGAAGCGGCTGCACGAGGCCGTCGACATGCTGCTGGACGGGGTGGTGCGCACCCGCGGCCGGTTCTGGGTGGCCAGCCAGCCCGACGACTCGCTGTGGCTGGAATCCGCAGGTGGCGGGCTCGCCGTCGCCCACGCCGGACCGTGGCTGGCGACCGTCGACGACTGGGACGGCCTGTCCGACGACCGGCGGCTGAGGGCCGCGCTGACCTGGGACGACTACTACGGCGACCGGATGAACGAGCTCGTCGTCATCGCCCACGAAGCCGACCCGCACGAGATCGTCCGCGCGCTGCGCGACGCCGTGCTCACCGACGACGAACTCGCCGCGGGCGAGCAGGAGTGGGCGCAGTACCCGGACCCGTTCGCCGACTGGCGCACCGAACCGTGCGCCGAACCCGCTGAATCCGAGTTGAAGGGAAACCAGTGAAACCCGACATCCACCCCCGCTACGAGCCCGTGGTGTTCCAGGACCGCACCACCGGCAAGAGCTTCCTCACCCGCTCCACCGCGACCTCCGACGCGCGCATCGAGTGGGAGGACGGCAACACCTACCCGCTGATCACGATCGACGTGACCGCCTACTCGCACCCGTTCTGGACCGGCAACCAGCGCGTGATGGACACCCAGGGCCGCGTCGAGAAGTTCCGCCGCCGCTACGGCGACCGCCGCCGCTGACCGCGCTCGACCCTCGGAGAGGAAGGACCCGACATGGCAGTTCCCAAGCGCAAGACCTCGCGGGCCAACACCCGGCATCGCCGCTCGCAGTGGAAGGCGAAGGCGCCCGAGCTGGTGCCGATCGTGGTGTACGGCGAGCGGAAGCTGGTGCCGCGCGCGCTGATCCGCCACTTCCAGCAGAAGTGAGCGCATCCGGCGCGCGTCGTCACGCCGAGTGAACGACGCGCGCCGGACCGAGACGGCTGTCACCTCGACGAGCGAGGTCCGGCGGGGCTCTCAGCTCGTTCTCAGGGCAACGGGTAACACTGTCCGCATGCGCATCCTCGTCGTCGACGACGATCGTGCCGTGCGGGAGTCGCTGCGAAGGTCCCTGCAGTTCAACGGGTACCAAGTCGAGCTCGCCGCGGACGGTCAACAAGCTCTGGACCACCTGGCCGACAACCGACCGGACGCCATGGTCCTCGACGTGATGATGCCGCGGCTCGACGGCCTGGAGGTGGCGCGGCGGCTGCGCAGCACCGGCGACGACCTGCCGATCCTGGTGCTCACCGCCCGCGACGCCGTGTCCGACCGGGTCGCCGGGCTCGACGCCGGCGCCGACGACTACCTGCCCAAGCCCTTCGCCCTCGAAGAGCTCCTCGCCCGGCTGCGCGCGCTGCTGCGCCGCGCCACCCCGCCCGAGGGCGGTCCCGACGCTCAGCCCGCGGCGCTGCGCTTCGCCGACCTGGAGCTGGACCCGGGAACCCGCGAGGTCCGCCGCGGCGAGCGCTCGATCAGCCTCACCCGCACCGAGTTCGCTCTGCTGGAACTGCTGATGGCCCACCCCAAGCAGGTGCTCACCCGCAGCAGGCTGCTCGAGGACGTGTGGGGCTACGACTTCCCGACCTCGGGCAACGCCCTGGAGGTCTACATCGGCTACCTGCGCCGCAAGACCGAGGCCGAGGGGGAGACGAGGCTCATCCACACCGTTCGCGGTGTTGGCTACGTGCTCCGCGAGACGCCGCCATGATGGGCAATCCGATGGCCGTCCCCGCACCGCCACCACCTGACCTGGACAACCCGCCACCGCCCAGCAGGTTGCAGCGGGTGTCGCTGCGCAACCGCGTCACCTGGCTGGCGGCGATGTGCGTGGCCGGTGCCGTGGCGCTGGTGTCGGTCGGGGCGTTCGTGACCGTGCGCGACAGCCTCTACCAGCAGCTCGACGACAGCCTCACCGAGCGCGCGGTGGAGGCCGCCGAGGGGCCGCTGGTGCGCACCGCCGACCTGCAGCAGGTCCCGGTGGCCTTCTTCGTCGCCACCAATTTCAAGATCAACGTGCTCTCCGCCGACGGCACGGTGTTCGGCCCCGAGCAGCGCCCGCCGATGAGCGTGCTGGAGCTGTCGGTGGCCAAGGGCGAGGTCCAGCGCTCGCTGCGCACCGACAAGCCGAGCAACAGCCGCGTCGTCGCGGTGCCCACCGGGCGCAACGCGGCCCTGGTCATGTCGACCTCCCTGCAGCCCACGCAGCGGACGTTGGCGCAGCTCAGCGTGGTCCTGGTGGTGATGGGCGGGGCCGGCATCCTGCTCGCCGCGGCCGCCGGAACCGCGGTGGCGCGGGCCGGTCTGCGACCGGTGCAGCGGCTGACCGCCGCGACCGAGCGCGTCGCGCTGACCGGGGACCTGCGGCCGATCCCGGTCAGCGGTGACGACGAGCTGGCCCGGCTGACCGCGAGCTTCAACGGGATGCTCAGCGCCCTGGCCGAGTCCCAGGAGCGGCAGCGGCGCTTGGTCGCCGACGCCGGGCACGAGCTGCGCACGCCGCTGACCTCGTTGCGCACCAACCTGGAGCTGCTGCTCGCGGCCGCCCGCCCGGACGCGCCCGCGCTGTCCGAGCAGGACCGGCGAGAGATGTTCTCCGACGTCCAGGCCCAGGTGGAGGAGCTGTCCGCGCTGGTCGGCGACCTGGTCGAGCTCGCCCGCGAGGACACCCCGCAGGCCGTGCACGAACCGGTGGACCTGGTCGACGTCGTCGAGCGCGCGCTGGGGCGGGCCCGGCGGCGCGCGCCGCGCACCGAGTTCGACGTGCGGCTGAACCCGTGGGTGATGATGGGCGATGCGACCGCGCTGGAGCGGGCGGTGCTGAACCTGCTGGACAACGCCGCGAAGTGGAGTCCCGACGGCGGCCACGTGCGGGTCGACCTGTACCCGGAGGCGGGCACCGGGCTGGCGGCTCTGGAGGTGGCCGACAGCGGACCGGGCATCGCCGAAGCCGACCGGCCCTACGTCTTCGAGCGCTTCTACCGGTCGTCGGACGCGCGCACGCTGCCCGGTTCCGGGCTCGGGCTGTCGATCGTCAAGCAGGTCGCCGAGCGCCACGGCGGGTCGGTGCTGGCTGCCGAGGCTCCCGAGGGCGGTGCGCTGCTGCGCATGACGCTGCCGGGAAACTCTCAGCAAAACGAACAGCAATGAACACCCATCCGCAACGCCAAGCCCCAACTACCCGGCTGCCGGGCCGGTAATCCGTCAGGTATTGTTGGTTTTTGTTGACTTGATGACGGAAAGCTGACGCCCGGCCGGGGAGTGGACGTGCTCGCACGACAACGCCAGGAAGTGATCCTCGACGAAGTGCGGCGCACCGGAGCCGTGCAGGTCGGCGAGCTGGTGCAACGACTCGGCGTGTCGGACATGACGATCCGCCGCGACCTCGACGCCCTCGCCCGCCGAGGCCTCGTCGAGAAGGTCTACGGCGGCGCGACCTCCACGATCGGCACCAGCACCGACGAGCCCGGCTTCGAGGCCAAGTCCGTCCGGCAGCTCACCGAGAAGGAAGCCATCGCCAAGCTCGCCGCTGACGAGATCCAGCCCGGCACCGCGATCGGCATGTCCGCCGGAACCACCACGTGGACGCTCGCGCGCCAGCTCGACGACATCCCGGACCTGACCATCGTCACCAACTCGGTCCGCGTCGCCGACGCGCTGCAGCAGCGCGGCCGCGTCGACCGGACCGTCGTGCTCACCGGCGGTGTCCGCACCCCGTCCGACGCGCTCGTCGGACCCGTCGCCGTGCAGTCGCTGCGCTCGCTGCACCTGGACCTGGTGTTCCTCGGCGTGCACGGGATGGCGCCGCGGGCCGGCTTCACCACGCCGAACCTCAACGAGAGCGAGACCAACCGGGCCTTCGCCGAAGCAGCGGGCCGGTTGGTGGTGGTCGCCGACAGCTCCAAGTGGTCGACCGTCGGCATCTCGACGATCGTCGACTTCGACGAGGTCGACCTGCTGATCAGCGACGAGGGCCTGCCGCCGGACGCGCGAGAGCTGCTGGGCGAGCACGTCGAACTGCTGCTGGCCGAGCAGCGGTCAACGGAGGAGGACGAGTGAAGCGCACCGCGCGCCGCCTGGCCGACGGCCGGGAGATCATCTACTTCGACGACGAACCGGGGCGCGAACGCACCGCGGAGGACACCCGCGAGCTCCCGCCCCAGGCACCGGCGTCGGAGATGCGGCGTGATCCGCTGACCGGTGAGTGGGTGGCCATCGCCGCGCACCGGCAGTCCCGCACCTACAAGCCGCCGGCCGCGATGTGCCCGCTGTGCCCGAGCTCCCCGGGGCGCCCCAGCGAGATCCCCGAGTCCGACTACGACGTGGTCGTCTTCGAGAACCAGTTCCCGTCGTTCGCGCAGGGCATCCCCGGCGAGCCGACCACCGTCGACGGCATGCCTATGGTGCCCGCCGCTCCGGCCCGGGGACGCTGCGAGGTCGTCTGCTTCACCTCCGACCACAACTCCTCCTTCGGCTCGCTGAGCGCGAAGCGGGTCCGCAGCGTCGTCGACGTCTGGGCCGACCGCACCGCCGCCCTCAACGAAACCCCGGGTGTCGAGCAGGTCTTCTGCTTCGAGAACCGCGGTGAGGAGATCGGCGTGACGCTGCACCACCCGCACGGGCAGATCTACGGCTATCCGTTCGTCACGCCCAAGACCGAAACCATGCTGCGGGTCGCCGAGCAGTACCGCGCCGAGCGCGGCACCCACGTCATGGGCGACGTGCTGGCCGCCGAGCGCGCGAGCGGGGAGCGGGTGCTGGTCGACTCCGAGCACTGGACGGCGTTCGTCCCGGCCGCCGCCCGCTGGCCCGTCGAGGTCCAGATCGTCCCGCACCGCCAGGTCCCCGACATCGCCGCGCTCACCGACGACGAGCGGGACGACTTCGCCACCACCTACCTCGACGTGCTCGGCCGCCTCGACCGGCTCTACGACAAGCCGCTGCCCTACATCGCCGCCTGGCACCAGGCGCCGGTGAACACCGGGCGCGATCTGTCGTGGCTGCACCTGGAGCTGTTCTCGGTGCTGCGCAGCGCGGACAAGCTCAAGTACCTCGCCGGGTCCGAGTCGGGCATGGCCGTCTGGATCAACGACGCGACCCCGGAGCAGATCGCCGCCCGCCTCCGCTGAGGGGATCTCCCGCTGGCGGCGCCCGGTTCGAACCGTCCGTGATCGAGGTCGGTCGTGCCGGGTCAGTTCGGTCCAGGACCGCCCCCTGTCCTGCGCCCCCGGTCCGCATCCTGGGGGTTTGTCGGATTGGTCGGGGTGGGTGAGGACGATCATGGGACTTATCATGCGTGCCCACAGTCAGATCTCAGGCACTTCTCAGATGCCCGGAGCACAGTGGGAGCCATGACCGAACACACCCCGGAATTCGGCGACAAGCCGGAAGAGCCGAAGCCGAGCGGAGATGGCCTCGGCGCGGGCGATACCCCTCCATCCGGGGTGTCGTCCCAGCAGCAGAGCGCCCAGCCCGGCCCGGCCCAGCAGCCGACCCAGCCCGTCGGGCCGCAAGGCCAGCCCGCCGGCCAGTACGGGACCCAGCACTACCCGTACGGCATGCACCAGCAGCCGCAGCAGACCCAGCAGTACGCGCAGCCCTGGCCCGGGTACGCCTCCGGTCAGGCGACGCAGCAGAAGAAGACCGGTCGCGGCCTGGCGGCCGGGGTGGCCGCCCTCGCGCTGGTGTGCGGCCTGGTCGGAGGCGGTGTCGGCGGGTTCGTCGGGTACCAGCTCGGCGGTGACAGCAGCACCGGTGCCAGCGCGCTCGACGAGTCCAAGCCCGCACGCAGCGCCAGCACCGCACCCCAGGGATCCGTCCAGCAGGTCGCGCAGAAGGTCCTGCCGAGCGTCGTGCAGATCCAGATCTCCAGCGCGCAGGGCTCCGGCGAGGGATCGGGCATCGTGCTCAGCAGCGACGGCCTCATCCTCACCAACAACCACGTCGCCGAGGGCGCCCAGAGCGGGCGGCTGACCGCGCTGTTCCACGACAACCGCACCGCGCCGGTGCGCGTCGTGGGCACCGACCCGAAGTCCGACCTGGCGGTGGTCAAGGCCGACATCACCGGGCTGACCCCGGCCGAGCTCGGCCGCAGCGATGATCTGCCCGTCGGTTCGCAGGTCGTGGCCATCGGTTCGCCCTTCGGCCTGTCCGGCACGGTGACCAGCGGAATCATCAGCGCCAAGGACCGTCCGGTGCGCGCGGGCGGCGAGTCGGGCAGCCAGGACACGGTGCTCAACGCGCTGCAGACCGACGCCGCGATCAACCCCGGCAACTCCGGCGGTCCGCTGGTCGACATGGACGGCCGCGTCGTCGGCATCAACTCCGCGATCTACAGCCCCGGCTCCGGCCAGGAGCAGGCGGGCTCGGTCGGCCTGGGCTTCGCGATCCCGATCGACCAGGCCCGCCGCATCGCCAACGAGCTCAAGGAGACCGGCTCGGCCACGCAGACCACGCTGGGCGTGACGATCACCAACGCCAACCAGCCCGGGGCGCAGGTCCGCGACGTCATCCCGAACGGCCCCGCCCAGGCGGCCGGGATCAAGCCGGGCGATGTGATCACCAAGATCGACGACCGGGCCATCCTCGACGCGGACGCCCTGGTCGCGGCGGTTCGCTCGCACAACCCCGGTGACCGCGTCCGGTTCACCATCGGCGGCCCGGGCGGGGAGCGCACGGTCGACGTGACGCTCACCGGCCAGAAGGGCTGACCCCCTGATCGCGTCGGCCGAGTTCCCGCGGCCTATGCCCCCTTCCTGCGCCGCGGGACCGGCCGACGTGTCCAAAGCCCGTCTGACGAGCTCGTTCTGACCTCAGGCTCCGGCGGCGTCGGTGGTGGGGTGGTAGTGAAGATCGATCGACACCTGGGGAGGACCATGTCCGACAAAACGACCACCGTGACCGGCATCGCGCCGAAATTGGTGGAGCTCACCGACTCCTATGAACTGACCGAACCCGACCTTGGCACTACGGTTACCGGCATGGAACGCAGCGCGCAGCGGCTGGGGCGGGCTCTCGTGGTCGTGGTGGACGACCGGGTCGCCCAAGGAGAGCAGGAAGACAACATCGGTCCGCTGGTGACCGAGTTGCTGGAAGAAGCCGGATTTATCGTCGACGGAACCGTCGCGGTGGCCGGGGAGACGGTGGACATCCGCAACGCGCTGAACACCGCGGTGATCGGCGGCGTCGACGTGGTGATCACCGTCGGCGGCACCGGGGTGTCGCCCCGGGACGTCACTCCGGACGCCACCGCCGGGGTGCTGGACCGGCCGATCCCGGGCATCGCCGAGGCGCTTCGGGCCTCCGGACTGGCCGCCGGTGCGGTCGACGCTGGGGTGTCGCGCGGTCTCGTCGGTGTCTCGGGCAGCACGCTGGTGGTGAACCTGTCCGGTTCGCGGGCCTCGGTCCGCGACGGCATGGCGACCCTGACGCCGCTGGTGGCCCACGTGATCGAGCAGCTCTCGGGACTCGACACCCCCTGAGCGCGGAACGAAGAAGCGGTGGCGGCTCCCGCTCGGGAGCCGCCACCGCTTCTTCATCTTCGGAGCTGATCAGCCGGGCTTCGAGCCGCCGGCGGGATCGTCCGGGCCCTTGTCCTGCGAACCGTTGGAGCCGGGTCCGGAGCCGGGGTCGTCCTTGGCGGAATCCCCGTTCGAGGAGTCCCGCTTGAGCACGCCCTCCACCTTGCCGCTCACCGACTCGATCTGGTCGTGGTACTTGCCGCCGGTGGCCTTGTCCAGGCTCGACTTGGCGGCATCGAGCCCCTTGGCGGCGCTGGGTCCCGCCTTCTCGGCGAACTCCTCCGCCTTGCCCTTGGCTTGACCGGCCAGTTCCTTGGCCTTGTCCAGGAAACTCATCGCAGCCTCCCTGCGTCGCTGTCTCCCGCGACGGCGAGACACGCACTCACTGTAACCGATTTCACACCCGGTGATACCGGTCCGTGCGCGAACCGCTGCGATCGAGGCAGGATGGACAGGTGACCAGCGAATCGCCCCAGGCGAAGCCCGAACGCGAGAAGCGCCGCAGGCTCGCCGAGGTCTTCGGAGATGTGCTGCCGGAGACGACCTCCGACGACCGCCCCGAGCCGACCTCGGCGAACACCCGCGAGAGCTGGTACCGCGAGAACCGGCCGCCGCACCACGACGCTCGCTAGGGCGTCAGTTGCGCGAAGCGGCGTTGCCGTTGCCGGTGCCCGTGGTGGCCTGCTCCTCGGTGGCCAGGCCCTCGATGCGCGGCAGGCCCTGCTCGGCGCGCAGCAGGTTGCGGATCTCCATCAGCAGCTCCACGTCGGTGGGCTCGGACTGACCCTCTTCCTTGCCCTTCTTGCGGCGCTCGGAAATCTTGTTCATCGGAACGACGAACAGGAAGTAAACGACGGCCGCCGTGATGAGGAAGGTGATCACGGCGTTGATCACCGCGGCGAAGTCGATCGTCGAAGCCTTGTTGCCTGCGACGATCTCGATGCTCAGGCCGGTGACGTTCCCGCCGCCCGTCGCCGCGATCAGCGGCTTGATGATGCTGGTGGTGAACGCCGTGACCAGGGCGGTGAAAGCGCTACCGACGACAACCGCGACGGCGAGGTCGATGATGTTGCCGCGCATCAGGAAGTCCTTGAATCCCTTGAGCACGTTGAAACTCCTCTCGAAGAATGCGAGTCCGGATTTCCCGGATCGATGATCGCGCCGCATTCGCCGCGGATCGGCGCGGGCGCGGGCACTGGAGGGCAGCGTAACGGTAACCGAATGGGGGAAAGCAATTGCTCATCGCTGAGCCGTTCAGGTGGCGGCTGTGGCGATGTCCACAACGGAGTGCTGGCCGAGGGCCAGAGCCAGGGCCAGCAGCAGGAGGACCGCGGCCGTGATCCGGCGCAGCCACAGCACGCCGCGCCTGCTCGGCAGCAGGTGGCGGAGCCGGTCGAGCGCCGTGGGATCGAGCTCGGAGTCTGCGGGCATGTCGCCCCCTCGTGCCTTCGGGAGAGATCGGACGCGTTCGAAGTTAGGGACGTGCCCGGTGGCGAGGAAGGAGGAAGCGCGAATCTGTGGATGGATTCGGCACCTGGGGACAACTCGTTTCACCCGGAAGAATTAACCAGTGTCGTTGGTGATCATGATTTGCTGACGGAAATCGGACTTTTCGTGCGCACAGCAAAACCGCCGGCCACATTCGAGTGACCGGCGGTTGAATTGTGCGGAATCAGGAAGCCGCGGCGGTGGTGCTGCTGCTCGACGACGAGCTCGAAGACGACGAGCCCGAAGGGGACGAGTCCGAAGACGACGAGCTCGACGACGAACCGGAGTCCGAGGAGCTCGAGGAGGACGACGAACCGCTCGCGTTCGACGAGGACGACGACCGGTTGTCGGTCCGGTAGAAGCCGCTGCCCTTGAACACGATGCCGACGGCGTTGAACAGCTTGCGGAGTCGGCCGTTGCACTGCGGGCACTCGGTGAGGGAGTCCTCGCTGAACGACTGCACCTGCTCGAAGCGATGGTCACATTCGGTGCAGGCGTACTGATATGTGGGCACGGCCGCGAACCTCCGAAATCTGGGCTTGGCACTCAAACTACGGGAGTGCTAACCCGATAATGCTAGACAACAGGTGTCCAGTGCAAACAGTGCTACGTCACAACGGCAGCTTCACGACTCCGCGCGCGGGGGTGATGACGCTGGTCATCCGCACGTCGTGGTCCTCGCCGGGCAGCGATGGGACGAACTCGGAATCGCGCACCACGCCCAGCAGCTCCGCCGCCGGATCGCGCAGCACCAGTGACCGGTCGTAGTACCCGGCACCGCGCCCGAGCCGGATGCCCTGGTGATCGATGCCCAGCGCGGGCACCAAGATCACCTCGGCCTGGCCGATCGCCGCAGAGCCGAGCCGCTCGCCCGCGGGTTCCAGCAGTCCGAACGTGGCCGGTCGAAGCGAGTCCGGGCCGGTGTACTCGGCCCACTCCAGCGGCTGCTGCTTGCCCGCCACGATCGGAAGCAGCACGCGCAGGCCCGCCTCGTGCAGCACCGACGGGACGTCCGCTCCCGGCTCCGGGCCGACGGGCACGTAGGCGGCCACCGCGCTCAGCTCGCGTTGGGCCAACCAGCCCAGCAAGTTCGACAGAAGTGCCTGGTCGTCGGCTTTCCTGGCTGGTTCGTCCAGCTCGTCGCGTTGGAGCAGGAGTTGGCTCCGCCATTCCGCTTTCGACGTACGAAATTCATCCAGTGAGCTCACGGGTTCACTGTAGGTTTGACCGATAAGCTGCGGCGTCATGAGCAGCCCGACGAGCACGCCGACCGCGTTCCGGACCGCCATCGTGCCGGCGGCAGGACTGGGGACCAGGTTCCTGCCCACCACGAAAGCGGTGCCCAAGGAGTTGCTCCCGGTCGTGGACACCCCCGGGATCGAGCTGGTGGCGGCCGAGGCGGCCGAGGCCGGTGCGCAGCGCCTGATCATCGTCACGTCGCCCGACAAGGGCGCGGTCGCCGACTACTTCCAACCCAGCCCCGAGCTGGAGCAGACCCTCAAGGCCCGCGGCAAGGACGACCTGCTGGCCAAGGTGCACCGGGCCTCGGAGCTGATCGAGGCCGAGACCGCGCTGCAGGAGAAGGCCCTCGGCCTCGGGCACGCCGTGGGGTGCGCCGAATCCGCCCTCGCCGACGACGATGACGCGGTCGCCGTGCTGCTGCCCGACGACCTGGTGCTGCCGACCGGGGTGCTGAAGCGGATGGCCGAGGTCCGCGCCCGCTACGGCGGCAGCGTGCTGTGCGCCTTCGACGTCCCCCGGGACAAGATCTCCGCCTACGGCGCCTTCGACGTCGCCGACACCGACTCCGACGACGTCAAGATCGTCAACGGCATGGTCGAGAAACCCGCACCGGGCGACGCGCCGTCGACGTTGGCCGCCGCCGGCCGATACCTGCTGGACCGGGCCATCTTCGACGCGCTGCGCCGCATCGAGCCCGGCGCCGGTGGCGAACTTCAGCTCACCGATGCCGTAGCGTTGCTGATCTCCGAGGGACACCCGGTTCACGTCGTGGTCCATCACGGTGGGCGACACGACTTGGGAAATCCTGGCGGTTTCCTGAAAGCTGCGGTGGACTTCGCGCTAGCGGATCCCGAGTACGGGCCGGACCTGCGGGACTGGCTCGCCGACCGGATCGACAGAAGCTGATGCCGAGCGCCGGGTAGGCCGACCCCGGCACCGGTGAGGAGCGGGGAAGAGGCGACAGCCATGAGGTCAGTGGACGAGCAGCTGGCGCGCGTGCTCACGGCCGCCGTCCGGCCCGCCCCAGTTCGGGTGGCGATCTCGGAGGCGCAGGGGCTGCTGTGCGCCGAAGAGGTCGTGGCCGAACGGGCGCTGCCCGGATTCGACCAGGCCGCGGTCGACGGCTACGCGGTGCGCAGCGTCGACGTGCAGACGGCCGCCGAGGAGTCGATCGTGCTCCCGGTGGTCGGGGAGATCCCGGCCGGTTCGCGGCAGCCGCGCAGGCTGCAGCCCGGTCAGGCGGTGCGGGTCGCCACCGGTGCCCCGCTGCCGACGCTCGCCGACGCCGTCGTCCCGCTGGGCTACACCGACGAGCACCCCGCCAAGATCACCGTGCAGCAGCCGGTCCCGTCGGCGGCGTTCGTCCGCCGCACCGGTGAGGACGTGCAGACCGGCGACGTCGCCGTGCGGCGCGGGGCGCCCATCGGCTCCGCGCAGGTCGGGCTGCTGGCCGCGGTGGGCCGCGACAAGGTGCTGGTGCACCCGCGTCCCCGCGTCTCGATCATCTCCCTGGGCGACGAGCTCGTCGACGTCGACCGCACGCCCGGCCAGGGCCAGGTCTACGACGTCAACTCCTACGCCCTCGCCGCCGCCGCCCGCGACGCCGGAGCCGAGGTCACCCGGGTCGGCATCGCCAGCAACGACCCGCGCCGGTTGCGCGAGGTCGTCGAAGGGCGGCTGCTGCTGTCGGAGATCGTGGTGATCGCGGGCGGCGTCGGCGGTGCCGCGGGCGGCGACGTGCGTTCGGCGCTGGCCGACCTCGGATCCCTCGACGACGACCGGGTCGCGATGCAGCCCGGCTCGGTGCAGAGCTTCGGCCGGCTCGGCCCGGACGAGATCCCCACGTTCGTGCTGCCCGGCAACCCCGTGAGCGCGCTGGTGGTCTTCGAGGTGCTGGTCCGGCCGCTGATCCGCTCGGCGCTGGGCAAGGAGAACCCGAACCGCCGCAGCGTCTCCGCCGAACTGCTCTCGCCGATCACCGCGACCAAGGGCCGCCGCGGATTCCTGCGCGGGCAGCTGCTGCGCGACCCCAAGAACGGCTCCTACCTGGTGCAGCCGCTGGGCACCTCCGGTTCGCACCTGCTGGCGTCGCTGGCCGAGGCGAACTGCTTGATCGTCGTGGAAGAGGACATCACGGAGGTCGCGGCGGGCGAGGACGTGCAGGTGCGGTTCCTCTCGCAGCGTTCGTGAGCGCGGATGCAGCCCACCGACTCTGATGGGTTCCCGATCGGGCGCCACCCCGGCTGGCCCGCGCGGCTCGGCCCGCTGCGGACCGCGCGCGGCACCGTGGCCCTGCGCCCGCTCCGGCTCCGCGACGCCGGGCTGTGGAGCCGGACCCGCCTGCAGGACCGCGACTACCTGCAGAAGTGGGAGCCGACCGCCCTCGGCGGCTGGCGGGAGCGCAACTCGCCCTCGGCCTGGCCCGCCCAGTGGGCGGCGCTGCGCGGCATGGCCCGCCGAGGCCAGGCGCTGCCGTTCGCGATCGCCGTCGACGGCGAGTTCGCAGGTCAGCTGACCATCGGCAACGTCGTTCGCGGCGCGCTGCGCTCGGCGTGGGTCGGGTACTGGGTGGCCAGCAGGCTGGCCGGTGGGGGAGTGGCCCCGGCCGCGGTGGCGCTGGCCGTCGACCACTGCTTCGGCCCGGTCGGGCTGCACCGGCTGGAGGCCACGGTCCGCCCGGAGAACGACCGCAGCATCCGCGTGCTGGAGAAGTCCGGG
Organism: Saccharopolyspora karakumensis; assembly: GCF_004349225.1. Taxonomy (NCBI): domain Bacteria; kingdom Bacillati; phylum Actinomycetota; class Actinomycetes; order Pseudonocardiales; family Pseudonocardiaceae; genus Saccharopolyspora; species Saccharopolyspora karakumensis. The sequence goes on along the minus strand of NZ_SMLA01000004.1, from coordinate 96,807 downwards.
TTCCGCCGCGAAGGGCTGTTCCAGCGGTACCTCGACGTCGCCGGGTCCTGGCGGGACCACTACGTCTACGCCCTGACCACCGAGGAAGTCCCCGACGGAGCCGTCGCCCGCTTGATCCGCTCCGGTGGCGCCACCCGCTCCTGACTCCTGAGATCGAACGCACACCGTTACCACTGATCTGCGGCGATGCCCCTGAGGTTGGGCCGGATGGTCGTTCGAACGAGCGCATTCGGCGGTGCGGAAGCCGACACGCCGGTGTCGATGTTGCTCGCGACTGCTCTGTTCGTGCGGTTCTGTAGTCGGAGGCACACCTGTTGCGCGGCGTGGCTGCGAGACACGAGTGACTGATGTGACTAGCGTGGCGATCGCAGATTTGTGCACTGCCGGTGGCCAGGGGAGGTGGCGAGGAATGCCGAGCTCATTGATCTTCGCTGCGCTGGCGGCGGCCTGGTTGGTCGTCCTGGTGCCGATGTTCGCCCGCCGCCGGCAAGAAGTGTCCAAGACCACCGATTCCGCGCTCGCCGCCCGAGTCGTGCGACGCGGCAGTGATCGGCGACCGGCGAGGTCGGAAGCCGCGACAACCGACAGGGTGGAGGTCGGGATGCCTGAACCCGGGCTGGACGTGGACGAGCAGGACGTGGACGAGACCTTCGAGGAGCACGACGAGGACTGGCGCCGCGTCAACAGCGAGGACGTCCGCGCCGGGCGCCGCTACCGTCCTGGCCGGGGCGGCTACGACCCCGAAGCCGCGGCGCTGGTCGCCCGCGCCAAGTACGCCCGCAGGCAGCGCATCGTCCTCACGATGCTGCTCCTGGCGGTGACCACCGGGTTGCTGGCCGCGCTGCTGTGGCCGGTCCTGTGGTGGGGGCACGCCGTCGTCGACCTGTCGCTGGTCGGCTACCTCACCTACCTGCGCAGGCAGGTCCGCATCGAAGAGGACATCCGGGCCCGCCGCCTCGCCCGCATCAACGGCGAGCGCGACGACTTCGAGCGCGAAGAGGACGAGGTCGACGAATACGACGAGCGCGACGACTACCGCCGCGACGACCTCGACGACGACTACGACTACGCCGGTGACCCGGAGTTCGACGAGCTCGGCGAGTTCGTCGAGGACTACGAGGACGAGGTCGCCGACGACCGCAGGCCGGAGCCCGTGTCCGCCCAGGACCGCACCGCCGACATCCGTCCCGCCGTCCCCGGCGTCCGCGTCGAGATCGACGACGAGGACCCGGTCTTCGACGAGCTCGACGAGCGCACCTGGGAGCCCTACCGGAGGGCAGCGGGCGAGTGATCCTCGCGAAGAGGGGGGTGCCGCGAGACCCCGATGCGGGACTTGCTAAGCTTCCCTCACAACAAAGCCGGAGGGCTCGAACTTCCGGTGAGGGGCTGTAGCGCAGTTGGTAGCGCGTCTCGTTCGCATCGAGAAGGTCAGGGGTTCGATTCCCCTCAGCTCCACTCCGCGATTGGAACGCCCTGCTCAACGCAGGGCGTTTTCGCTTTATCGCTCCGTCATTATTTTTGGGGGAGCGACTCCCCCAAGCCCCCTGCGGTGCGGTGGTCGCCTTTCTCTGGTCCCCTCGCCTTTGGCGTCGCTCTCGGGCTGGGCATTTCTCAGCGATCCAGGTTCTGCACGCCTTTAGCCCTAGCCCTGTCTGCGTTTTTGCAGGTGGGGCTCTCCTTCTAGGTGCAGCGGAGGGTGTGGGAGGGGGTTACTCCGTAGTGGTTCTTGTAGGCGGCTGCGAATCTCCCCAGGTGGGTGAAGCCCCAGCGGTAGGCCGCTTCGGTGACCGAGTCCGCGTTTCCGGCCAGCAGGTCCGCGTGCACTCGTCGCAGCCTGATCGAGGTCAGCTCCTGCGTCGGGGTGGAGCCCAAGTAGTGCCGGAAGCCCTGTTGGAGGCGTCGGATTCCGACGCCGGCGGTGCGGGCGAGGTCCGAAGCCGTCCAGTCCCGCGCCGGGTCCTCCTCCATCGCCGCGACCACTCTGGACACGATCCGCGGGCGGATCTCGCCCTGCATCGGCTCTTCCGGGAAGCAGGCGGTGACGAACGCGGCAGACAGCGTGCCCGCCAGCCGGCGGCTCACCCGGGGATCGCGCGCGAGCTCGGGGGAGACCAGCGCTTCCGCCCCGATGGAGGTCAGCAGCGCCATCCAGGTCCGGCCGCCACCGGTGCGCAGGTCCAGCTGCGCGGGCAGCCGATCGACGTGCATGCCGACGAGCGCGGAGACCTCGTCGGCGAGGTAGTCGCGGTCCACGCGCATCCCGACGATCGAGCAATCCGCTGACCAGCGGGTCATCCGGGTCGGCTGGTCCGGCGGGCAGACCGTCGCCTGCCCGTCCAGCGAGAGGACGTGCCGACCGCCGACGCGGGCCTCGAGGACCCCGCTGCGCGGCACGTTCACGGCCCAGGCACCCGGGTGGTCGGACTCGACGGCGACCTCCGAGCCCCAGCCGATGCGCGCCAGCCGGATCGGGCCGAGGTCCACGGCCCGCAGCTCAGCAGGGCCCGCCGCCTGCGCTCTGATCGCCAGATCGTGGGGGAAGTAGGCGCGCGCGACCGAGGCCGAGAAGCCGTCCAGCTCCTCGGGTGAGGCCGTCAACGTGCCGGTCGTGCTCATACCACTCCTTCGTGATGCACCCGATCGTACGTGCTCGGGAGTGGCGCGCATAACAGTTCGACGCTGTCCGGTTCGCAATCCGGATCGGACGTTCGCAGAGCGGATCGCCCGGGACATCGGCTCGACCTAGCGTCACCGCTTAGTTCCGGCCCGCGCATTCCCGCAGGTCTTGCCACTGCGAAGGAGCAGAACAATGGATCCGCGCACCTTGCGATCGACCTTCGGCCGCTTCGCGACCGGAGTCACCGTCATCACCTGCCGGACTCAGGACGGGCGCTACCACGGCGCCACGGTCACCGCCTTCACCCCGATCTCGCTCGATCCGCCGCTCGTGCAGGTCGCGCTGACGCGCACGGCGAAGGCGGCCGGGCACCTGGAGGGGGCGTCGTTCGCGGTCAACGTGCTGGCAGCCGACCAGGTCGACGTGGCCATGCACTTCGCGGGACGGCCGAGCCCGGATCCGCTGCCGTGGCTGGACGACGCGAGCGCACCCACGCTCGCGGGAACCGCCGCGTCGATCATCTGCGACCCCTGGCGCGCCGACGACGGCGGTGATCACGTGCTCTTCCTCGGCGAATGCGTCGAAGTCCGCACGACCGACCGGGCTCCGCTGCTGTTCCACAACAGCGCCTTCCACCACATCGGGCAGCGCACGTCCGAAACCGTCTGGCTCGGATGCCAGGACGACCCGCACGCCGGCTGGTTCGACGCGACGGCGCGGTTCCACCCCGTTCCCGCGCGGTCCAGCTGAGGTCCCCGCACACCACCATCGAGATCAAAGGAGAAGCAGATGGCTGACACCCTCACCTCCGCTGCCGAGGAGTCGGAGTTCGCGGCGAGCGCGCCCGAGGTCAACCCGGCGCAGGACGCTCCCGCCAACCGGCAGACGAACTTCGCCTCGCGGCCGATGACCGGCGACGAGTACGTCGAGAGCCTCCGCGACGGCCGGGAGATCTACCTGCACGGTGAGCGGGTCAAGGACGTCACCGCGCACCCCGCCTTCCGCAACCCCGTCCGCATGACCGCGCGCCTGTACGACGCGCTGCACACCGGACCGCACGTCGACGCGCTCACGGTGCCGACCGACACCGGCAACGGCGGCGTGACCATGCCCTTCTTCAAGACCCCGACCTCCTCGGCCGACCTGATCAAGGAACGCGACGCGATCGCGCAGTGGGCCCGCCTGACCTGGGGCTGGATGGGTCGCAGCCCCGACTACAAGGCGAGCTTCCTCGGCACCCTGCACGCCAACAAGGAGCTGTACGCGCCGTTCGAGGCCAACGCCGAGCGCTGGTACCGCGAGTCGCAGGAGAAGGTCCTCTACTGGAACCACGCGATCATCAACCCGCCCGTGGACCGGCAGCTGCCGCCGGACGAGGTGGGCGACGTCTACATGAAGGTGGAGAAGGAGACCGACGCCGGTCTGGTCGTGTCCGGTGCCAAGGTCGTGGCCACCGGCTCGGCGATCACCAACTACAACTTCATCGCCCACTACGGGCTGCCGATCCGCAAGAAGCAGTTCGCGCTGATCTGCACGGTTCCGATGGACGCTCCCGGTGTCAAGCTGATCTGCCGCCCCTCCTACACCGAGCAAGCGGCTCAGAACGGCACGCCGTTCGACTACCCGCTGTCGAGCCGGATGGACGAGAACGACACCATCTTCGTCTTCGACAAGGTGCTGGTGCCGTGGGAGAACGTGTTCATGTACGGCGACGTCGACCGGATCAACGCCTTCTTCCCCCAGTCCGGTTTCCTGCCGCGGTTCACCTTCCAGGGCTGCACCCGGCTGGCGGTCAAGCTCGACTTCATCGCAGGCCTGCTGATGAAGGCCCTCGACGCGACCGGCTCCGGCGGTTTCCGCGGCGTGCAGACGCGGGTCGGTGAGGTCATCGGCTGGCGCAACCTGTTCTGGTCGCTGACCGAGTCGATGGCGCGCGACCCCGAACCGTGGGTCGGTGACGCCGTCATCCCGAAGCTGGAGTACGGGCTGACCTACCGGATGTTCATGATCCACGGCTACCCGAGGGTCAAGGAGATCATCGAGCAGGACGTGGCCTCCGGCCTGATCTACCTGCCCTCCGGCGCGGCCGACTTCCAGAGCCCCGACGTCAGACCGTACCTCGACAAGTACGTGCGCGGCTCCAACGGGGTCACCGCCGTCGACCGCGTCAAGGTGATGAAGGCGCTGTGGGACGCCATCGGATCCGAGTTCGGCGGCAGGCACGAGCTCTACGAGCGCAACTACTCGGGCAACCACGAGAACGTCAAGGCCGAGCTCCTCTTCGCCGCGCAGAACCGCGGGGGCGTCGACCAGATGAAGGGCTTCGCGGAGAGCTTCCTCGACGAGTACGACCTCGACGGCTGGAAGGTGCCGGACCTGTTCTGATCCCCTCCGGGCAGCGGGCGCCGAACCACGCCGGTTCGGCGCCCGCGCTCGGTCTGAACTCGACATCGCGTCGCCGCGGTCGATTACCGTGGCGACGTGACTCCTGCTCGCGTCCTCGTGCGGTACCTCCCTGCGTTCCTGAGGGCCGACGTCCGGTTGGAGGACGCCGAGGGGAGGGTCCTCGCGGATCTGACGCGAGTGGTCGTCGCCGCGGTGGTGGTGCTGGCGAACCTGATCGGGACCGTGGCGGTCCTCGCGCTCAACCTCGTCGTCATCCCGCTGCCGCCGGACCGGATGCTGTCCAACGGCTTCTACATCCTGGCCGCCGCCGCGTACCTGCTGCTCGCGGCGCTGATCGGCGTCGTCGCGGGGATCCGGGGGCAGCGCGGGCTCAACCGGTGGCTCGCCTCCGGCGGCCCGGCCACCTCTCAGCTGCGGGCGGCGGTGCTGCGGTTGCCGCTGCGGGTGTTCTGGCTGCAGGTGTGGCTGTGGATCGGTGGCGCCGTCGTGTTCGCCGTCTTCGAGGCGAGTCGTGACGTCGAACGCGGCGTGTGGGTCGGAGTCATCGTGGTCCTCACCGGCGTGACCACGGCCGCGTGCGCCTACCTGCTCATCGAGCGGCTGCTCCGCCCCGCCGCGGCGCGGCTGCTCACCGGCGTCGACCCGAACGACCTGCGCGTCGGTCGGGGTGTGGCGGTGCGCAGCGTCCTGGCGTGGGCGCTGGGCAGCTGCGTGCCGATGGCGGGGTTGTTCATGCTCGGGCTGCGGACCTTGGCGCCCTCGCAGGTGACCGACACCGAGCTGGCCGTGGCGATGGTGGCGCTGGCCGGAACCGCGCTGGTGGTCGGGATGCACACCGTCTACCTGGCCGCCCGGGCGACGGCCGATCCGATCAACGGTGTCGCCGATGCGCTGGCCGAGGTGCGCCGGGGGCGTTTCGACATCCGGATCCCCGTCTACGACGGCACCGAGATCGGCCGGTTGCAGTCCGGGTTCAACGAGATGGTCGTGGGTTTGGCGGAGCGGGAGCAGATTCGATCCGCGTTCGGCACCTACGTCGATCCGGCCATCGCCGAGCACATCCTCCGGGAGGGCACCGATCTCGCCGGTGAGGAGGTGGAGGTGTCGATCATGTTCATCGACATCCGCGACTTCACCGGACTTTCCGAGACGATCTCCGCGACCGAGATCGTCGGCACGATCAACCGCCTCTTCGAGCGGGCGGTCCCGGTGATCCGCGAGCACGGCGGTCACGTGGACAAGTTCGTCGGGGACGGGCTGCTCGCGGTGTTCGGCGCACCCCGGCGCATCGCCGACCACCCGAGGCAGGCGCTGCTGGCGGCGCTGGCGATCGCGGAGGCCGTGCGCGAGGAGTTCGGCGGTGGCCTGTCGGTGGGGATCGGGGTCAACACCGGGGTCGTCGTCGCGGGAAACGTCGGTGGCGCGGGCCGGTTCGAGTTCTCCGTCATCGGTGATCCGGTGAACGTCGCCGCGCGGATCGAGGCCGCGACCCGGCAGACCGGCGACACGATCCTGATCTCGGAGCGCACCCGCGAGCTCGTCGCGGGCGCTCCGGCGGAGCTCGAAGAGCGACCGGACGTGGAGCTGAAGGGAAAGTCGGAACCGGTATCCCTGTACGCGGTGCACGTATCGCGGTAGATTTCGGTTCACTCGCGAAAATCACGGATTTTGATTGGCCGATTCGAGCGCATTCACATTTATCTGTCGGAATGTCGCCCTCGCCTTGCGCATTCAACGGTGAATGTGCGGTTGCGTTTAATAATGTTCAGGTGTGATGATTTCGGTCCTTTTGGGGGTATGGAAAGACTCGTCCAGAACGGCAGACTTCGGGATCGATCACGAGAGAGGATCGGCTGCCCAACGAGGTGGTCCCGTTGTCTCTGGAGGTATCCACATGGTTTCTCGTCGGCGGTTTCTCGGCTATTCCGCTGCGGCCCTCACGGCACCGTTCTGGGCCCAGGCGATCAGCGCTCCATTCGCCTCGGCGGCACCGGAAAGCATGAAGTTCGTGCTGCAGAACAACTCCGGCGGTCCGGCCAACGCGTACATCGCCGGATTCTCGGACGCCGAGAAGAAGGCCGTTTTCATCAAGGCGGACGGCACTCCGTACTTCCCCGAGGCGGGCGGCCCGGAGCCGGCGCCGATCGGCGACGACGTGGCCATCCCGGTCGACGGCACCGTCGAGGTGACCGTGCCCCGCATGTACGGCGCTCGCGTGTACTACTCCCTCAACGACACCCTGGAGTTCCAGGTCGTCCAGGGCGCCGACGGCACGACCTCGGTCGTGCACCCGAACTTCGTCTCCAGCGAGGACCCGAACTTCGGCAAGGACTGGACGTTCGCGGAGTTCACCCTCAACGCCGAGCAGCTCTACGCCAACATCAGCTACGTCGACTTCGTCGCCGCGCCGATCGGGCTGCACCTGACCACCACCGGCAGTGGTGAGCAGAGCGTGCCCGGCATGCCCACCGGTGGGATGGACAAGGTCGCCGAGAGCCTCAAGGGCATGGGCGGCAACTGGGCCACGCTGGTGCAGGAGACCAACGGCAAGGTCGTGCGGGTGCTCAACCCGAACCACCGCGCCGCCGACTTCGAGGGCTACATGGAGCCCTACGTCGACGAGGTCTACGCCAAGTACGCGGGCGAGTCGCTGTTCGTCGACACCCAGCGCGAAGACCTCGGCATCATCGAGGGCAAGGTCGAGGGCGAGGAGCTGGTCTTCGGCGCCGAGCGCTTCGCCAAGCCGTCCTCGGTGGACATCTGGGGCTGCAACAGCGGTCCGTTCGCCAACAACCCGGGCAGCGACTCGCAGGAGCGCCTGGCGATCGTGCCGCGGCTGGCGGCGGCGTTCAACCGCACGACGCTGCTGATCAACCCCAACCAGCCGCACGAGGAAGACCCGGCGACGTTCTACCAGAACGACATCACCAACCACTACGCGCGCGTGGTGCACGAGAACCTTCCCGACGGCAAGGGTTACGCGTTCGCCTACGACGACGTGAGCTCCAACGCCGGCGAGGACCACAGCGGCAAGGTCAACGCGGGCGACCCCGAGGTGTTCACCCTGACCCTCAACGCCCTGCGCTGACGAAGAGCGCGGTCCCGCTGCTGCGCCGAGGCGCGCAGCAGCGGTGAACGGCGGCCGATCCACGACGTGGGTCGGCCGCCGTTCACGTCGGCTGGGCTCGGGGGCTCGGTGGGCGTTGCGCAAGAATGAACGGCGTGGACGGTTCTGTGATCAGGGATGACGATTCGCGCAAGCGGGGTCGCAAGCAGCAGCGCCCGGACCCGCAGGAGAGTCCGGTCGCGGAGTTCGCCTGGCAGCTGTGCGAGTTGAAGGAAGCCGCGGGTGACCCGTCCTACGACCGGATGCGCAGCGAGTTCGGCGCCGCGGCGTCGAAGTCGGCGCTGTCGGCTGCGGCGCGCGGCAAGGACCTGCCGTCGTGGGAGACGACGTGGGAGTTCGTCCGCTGCCTCGCGGTCAGGGTGCTCGGCCAGGACGAGAGCACCGCGCGCCGGGAGTGGTCGAGACGCTGGGAATCGGCCCGGACCGTTCCCGAACCCGCCCCCGAGCCTGCTCCCGAACCACCCCTGCCGGAGCCCCGGCGGTGGCCGAAGTGGCTGGTCGCGGCCATCGTGGCGGTCCTCGTCGTGGCCGGTGCGGTCTGGTGGTGGATGCCGGAGCAGCGCCCGATCCCCGGGGACGCGTCGTTGATGCTCAGCGAAACCGTCCCGGACGGCACCGAGTTCGCGATGCGGCAGAACTTCGCCAAGACCTGGGAGGTCCGCAACGTCGGCAGGGAACCGTGGGAGGGCCGGTACCTGGCGCAGGTCTTCCGCGAGGGGGACGCGGCGTGCACCGCTCCGCAACGGGTCTCGGTCGGCGAAGTGGCGCCCGGCGAAACGGTCACGCTCGCCGTTCCGGTCTTCACCGGCAACGAGCCCGGCCGCTGCAAGATCGCGTGGAAGATGGTCGACGAGGACGGCCGGCAGTTCTTCCCCGAGGACCTCCGTCCCGTCTTCTTCGACATCCAGATCCGGCCTTGACCCCCGCGGGACTCCCCGGCACCCCCTGTCGGCCGAGGAGTCCCGCTCGGGTCGACGCCCACGTTAGGCACCCGGCGGCCCGAGATCCACGGATCAATGGGCACACCTGCACGGCGAGACATTTCCGGAAGTCTTCGCAGCTCACAGCTTTGGCCAAGCCGACCGCTCGGACAAAACCGCGGCCTCAGGAGCCGTCCGTTCGTCCACGCGGCCGGGAAGATGGCGCTGTCCGCGGTCGCCGACCTGGACCTGGCGTACCGGATTACTCCAGCTTTCCGTCAACGGAGTACGGCGGTTTTCCGGTGACGGATTACGGGAGGTTTCCGGGTTGGGGAGTTGGGGTGGTCGTCGGGTTGTTGCGGTGTTGCCTGGTCAGGGGTGTGCGGGGTCCGGGTAGAGTGAAGTCAACAGTGTTGACTTCGGTGGTGGAGGTGCGCGGTGGGCGACGTGCTGAGCGGTAGGAGCTCGATCGGGGAGTGGCTCGGCCACCCCGAGGGACGGCCGCTGATCGAGGAGCTGCTGGCCGACTCCGGTCGCGACGCCGAGGCGCTGGCGCCGGTGAGCGGGATGCCGCTGGAGCAGTTGGTCGAGCTCAGCCAGGGCGCGCTCAGCCGCGAGGCCGTCGACGACCTGGTGCTGCGGGTCAACGGCGGGGTGATGCCGGAGGTCGAGGGCGTCGCGGCGGGCTGGCAGGAGCGCCTCGTGCCCGGTCGTTTCGAGGGCAAGACCGTCATCGTCACCGGTGCCGCCTCCGGCATCGGGCGTGCCACCGCCTCGCGCATCGCGCGCGAGGGCGGCCGGGTCGTCGCCGCCGACATCAACGCGGGCCCGCTCGACGAGCTCGCGGCCGAGCTGCCCGGTGCGGTCACCGTGGCCGGGGACATCTCGCAGGCCGCCGACGTCGAGCGGATCATCGCCGCCGCGGGCGAGCGGATCGACGGGCTCGCCAACGTCGCCGGGGTCATGGACGACTTCAGCCCGCTGCACGAACTCGACGACGCAGTTTGGGAACGCGCCTTCCGGGTCAACGTCGACGGCCTGATGCGGCTCTCGCGCGCCGCGCTGCCGTCGATGCTGGCGGCCGGCAGCGGTTCGATCGTCAACGTCGCTTCGGAGGCCTCGCTGCGCGGCAACGCCGCCGGGGTCGCCTACACCGCCTCCAAGCACGCGGTTCTGGGCATCACCCGCAACACCGCCTTCATGTACGGGCCGTCGGGAATCCGGGTCAACGCGGTCGCGCCGGGCGGCGTGGCCACCGGGATCAGCGCGTCGATCGGGGACGTGTCGGAGTTCGGCCGGCAGCGCACGGGCGGGTTCATGGGCCTGATGCCGCCGGTGGCGACGGCACCGCAGCTGGCCGCCTCGATCACGTTCCTGCTCAGCGATGACGGGGTGAACCTCAACGGCGCGATCCTGCCCTCCGACGGCGGCTGGTCGGTGCAGTGATCACGGCGTGAGCAGTCGCTGCAGCAGCGCTCCGTAGCGTTCGACCAGGCCGGCGCGGTCGGCGGCCAGCTGCTGGTCGCCGACCACCCACAGCGCGTAGAGCAGGCCGCCCACCAGCGCGGCGGCCGAGCGGGCACGGTCCTCGGCGTCCGGGCCGCGCATCCGCACCCGCAGCGGCTGCACGAACGACGTCTCGTGGGTCTCGCGCAGCCGCGCGGCGATCTGCGGGTTGCCGCTGCCCTGCACCATCGCCAGGTAGATCGCGCGGCTGCGGCTGTCGGAGTCGAGCAGCACTTCGACGAACCGCGGGCCCAGTCGTGCCAGCGGCACGTTCAGCAGCGGTTCGTCGTCGATGCTCAGGTGCATGGTGTCCAGGAACAGCAGCTCCTTGCTGCCGAAGTGCCGGATCACCAGGGCCGGATCGGTGGCGGCCAGCGAGGCGATGTCGCGGACCGAGGTGTCGGCGTAGCCGTGCTCGGTGAACAGCCGGGTCGCGGCGTCGCGGATCGCCTCGCGCGTCTCGGATCCGGACCTCCTGGCCATGTCGCAGAGGATATCGGCACGACCCTTTCGCGTGACCTCTCCCGCGTAGGATCCACGGCACCACAGTGGAGGGAGCTGGAAGCGGTGGAGATCGACATCAACACGCCGCAGTCGGCGCGGATCTGGAACTACTGGCTCGGCGGCAAGGACCACTACGCGGTCGATCGCGAGGCCGGGGACGCCGTGCTCGCGCACATCCCGGACATCCCGGAGGGCGCCCGCTCCGAGCGCGCGTTCCTCGTGCGCGCCGTGCGCCAGCTCGTGGAGACCGGGGGTCTGCGGCAGTTCCTCGACGTCGGAACCGGTCTGCCGACCGCCAACAACACCCACGAGGTCGCCCAGCGCCTCGCTCCCGAGAGCCGCATCGTCTACGTCGACAACGACCCGACCGTGCTCGCGCACGCCCGCGCGCTGCTGACCAGCACTCCCGAGGGCGCGACGGACTACCTCGACGCCGACATGCGGCTGCCCGGGGAGATCATCGAGGCGGCCCAGCGGACCCTGGACTTCAGCGAGCCGATCGGTCTGATGATGCTCGGCGTGGTCAACCACCTGATGGACGACGAGGAGGCGTACCGGGTGGTTCGCGAACTGGTCGACGCGCTGCCCGAGGGCAGCTTCCTGGTGCTCACGCACTCCTCCGCCGAGGTGCACGGCGAGCCGATGCTGCGCGCGATGCGGGAGACCACCGAGCGCGGAGGCACGCCGATCCGGGCGCGCACCGCCGCCGAGATCGAGGACCTGTTCGCGGGCACCGAGCTGCTGGAGCCCGGCGTGGTCAGCTGCTCGCAGTGGCGCCCGGACACCGCGGGCGAGACCCCCAAGCCCGTCTACCTCTTCGGAGGCGTCGGCCGCGTCGGCTGATTCCGCGGATTCTTCTGCTCCAGGGGTGGAGTGCACCCGGAGCAGAAGAATATCTTTCGTTCATCCGGACGATCAGCTGAAGCATCTTGCTCGAACCACGGCCTTCTGTGTAATTCTTGTTGTGTGCGTGAGACCCGCGCACACGCAGCCGGGAGGCCGAATCATGACCGCTCAGCACGAGACCGTTTCGACCGCAGTTCCCGCCCAGCGGGCCGGAACCGACCCCGTAGCCGCGCTGAAAGCGCAGGTCACCGGCGATCTGATGGACATCGTCGTCGACCTCGACGCCGGCGAGGGCTGCCGCCTGCGCGACGTGCGCGACGGCACCGAGTACCTCGACCTGACGATGTTCTTCAGCTCCGCACCGCTCGGGCACGGGCACCCGGGTCTGCGCACGCCGGAGTTCGAGGCCGCCCTGCTGCGCGTCTCGCGGGTCAAGCCGTCCAATCCCGACTTCGCCACCGAGGAGCAGGCCCGCTTCGCCGAGACCTTCCAGCGGGTCGTCGGGATCCCCGAGCTCCCGCTGCTGTTCTTCATCGACGGCGGCACCCTCGCCGTGGAGAACGCCCTCAAGGTCGCCTTCGACTGGAAGACCAAGGTCAACGCGCGCCGCGGGGTCGCCGTGCGCGGCAGCCGCGTGATGCACCTGGAGAAGGCGTTCCACGGGCGCAGCGGGTACACGCTGTCGTTGACCAACACCGACCCGTCCAAGATCCGCGACTACCCGATGTTCGACTGGCCGCGGATCCCCAGCCCCGCCATCGAGCCCGGAGAGCGGTGGGACACCGCCGAGCTGCTGCCCGAAGAGGTCCAGGCGCTGGGTGCGGCCGAGGCGGCCCTGCGACGCTACGGCGTCGAGATCGCCTGCTTCGTCTACGAACCCATCCAGGGCGAGGGCGGCGACCGGCACCTCCGCCCGCAGTTCCTGCAGGCGGTGCAGCGGTTGTGCGTCGAGCACGACGTGCTCACCGTCGCCGACGAGGTGCAGACCGGCGCGCTGACCGGTCAGGCGTGGGCGCACCAGGCGCTGGGCCTGGAACCCGACCTCGTCGCCTTCGGCAAGCGGCTGCAGGTCTGCGGGGTCATGGGCGGTCGCCGGGTGCTCGACGTCGCCGACAACGCCTTCCGCGAGCCCAGCCGGATCAGCTCCACCTGGGGTGGCTCGCTGACCGACATGGTCCGGGCGACCCGGATCCTGGAGGTCATCGAGGCCGACGACCTCTTCGCCCACAGCCGCGCCATGGGACAGCTCCTGCTGGGCGAGCTGCGGGACCTCGCCGCCGAGTTCCCGTTCCTGATCCACTCGCCGCGCGGCCGGGGTCTGATGTGCGCCATCAGCTTCCACGACGCCGCCCACCGGGCGCGGGCCCTGGAGATCGCGCGGGACCAGCACCGGACGCTGTTCCTGCCGTCCGGACCGGACTCGCTGCGCGCCCGGCCGCCGCTGTCGGCCCGCCCGGAGGAGATCCTCGACGCCGTCGCAGCCCTCCGGAAGACCCTCACGTCCCTCGCCTGAGTGAACGATTCGAATTTCGCGCGGAGTTCGACGATTCGCGCTTCGCGCGGAATTCGAATCCTCCTGGGAGGGTGGGTTCAGATCCAGCCTTCTTGCCAGGCCCTCCGGGCGGCTTCGTGGCGGGTGGTGACGTCGAGCTTGGTCATGGCGGCCGACAGGTAGTTGCGCACGGTGCCCTGGGCGAGGTGGACCTCGGCGGCGATGCCGGCGATGGTGCCGCCCTTGAGGGTGTGCCGGAGCAGCTCCAGCTCGCGATCGGTCAGCGGGCAGGCGTCACCGGTCAGGGCCGTGGCCGCGATCTCCGGGTCGATGTAGCGCCCACCGGACTGGACGTCGCGGAGGATCGCCGCGAGCTTGGTCGCCGGCGTCGTCTTCGGGACGAAGCCGCGAATCCCCGCCGCCAGCGCCCGCTTCAGCACACCCGGCCGCGCGTGCCGGGTGACCAGCACGATCGGGAGCTCCCCGGTGAGCCGCCTGGCGGCCTCGACCCCGTCGAGCTCGGGCATCTCCAGGTCGAACACGGCGATGTCCGGGCGGTGCAGGCGAACCGCCTCCAGCGCTTCGGTGCCGTTGCTGCACTGGGCGACCACCTCCAGGTCCGGCTCCAGCGCCAGCAGCGCGGCCAGGGCGCCCCTGATCAGGTCCTCGTCGTCGGCCAGCACCACGCGGATCACAGCGCCGCCACCGGTTCCTCGGCCGTGCCGATGAGTTCGAAGCGCTCGCCCTCGTGGCGGGCGTCCACGTGCCCGTTCAGCGTCGCGAAGCGGTGCCGAAGCCCGTCGATCCCCGAACCTCCTCGTTCGCCTGCGGGATTCGCCGCGTCGTTGGTCAGGACCACGCGGGTGCGCGAGCCGTCGACGGCGATGTCGAGGGTGCAGCGCCGCGCTCGGGAGTGCCGCAGGATGTTCGTCGTCCCCTCGCGCACGAGCGCCCCGAAGAGCGGTTGCAGCGGCGGCGGGACCAGCGTCGCGTCCCCGCGCACCTCGGTCTTCACGCCTGCGGCCTCCAGGATCTCCCGCGCGTTGGTGAGCTCGCCGGTCAGGTTGCTGCGCCGGTATCCCTGCACGACCGCGCGGGTGTCGCGCAGCGCGGTGCGGGCCAGCTCGGCGACTTCGGCGGCCTGCGCGCGGGCCGCGTCGTCGTCGTTGCCGACGAGGCGTTCGGCGAGCTCCGCCTTCAGCGCGATGGCCTGCAGGTGGTGGCCTTGCACGTCGTGCAGATCGGCGGCGAAGCGCAGCCGCTCGCGGGCGATCGCGAGCTCGCCGCTGACCGACCGGGCGCGGTCCAGCGTCAGCACCATGTCCCAGAACCACACCACGCCCACCGTCAGCGCCGAGATCATCGACACGATGACGATGGCGTAGAAGGCGAAGAACATCCCGACCATCGGGTGCGGGCCGCCGAGCGCGTCGCCCACCCACGCCACTGCGGCGGTGACCACCAGCGCGACGATCTGGATCGGCCAGCGCAGCCGGGGCGCCGCCAGCGCCACGTGCACGCCCACCAGCCCGCCGACCGGAACGACCCAGAGCATCCCGTACGGGGACGTCGACATCGCGTAGCCCGTGGCGGCCAGCCCGGCGGCGAACACCAGCCCGCGCGCGACCGGGTAGCGGGGGCCGTGACCGAAACCGCTCATCAGCAGCGTCGACAGCTGCGTCCCGTCCACCGCGACCAGCAGCGCGACCAGCGCGAGCACCACGACCTCGGGAACGCCGTAGGCCCCGGAGGCGAGGTCCATGGCCGGGAACACCGCGTAGACCGGCATCATCGGCACGATCGACCACCACGTGTAGCGGCGCAGCCGCGCGAGCCGTCGCGGGTCGAACTCGGTCGGGTCCTCGTTCACCTCCACAGCATCGTGCATCCCCGCGCTGCGGCGGCACCGGATCGCCGAGCTCATGACATCAGTCATCGGATCCGCTGACACCGCACCCGCGCAGCGCTGACGGAACGCTCTACCGGCGCGAACCCCGGGTGACCAGGCTGGACGCATCACACCAGTGATCGAAGCCAGCGGCCTGCACTGCCGCTACGGCGATTTCGAGGCGGTGCGAGGAGTCGACTTCGACGTCCTGCCCGGTGAGCTGTTCGCGCTGCTGGGGACCAACGGGGCGGGCAAGACGACCGTGCTGGAAACCGTCGAAGGCCACCGCGCTCCCGCGCAGGGGCAGGTGCGCGTCTTCGGCGCCGACCCGCTGCGCGACCGCTCGATCCGCAGCCGCACCGGGATCATGCTGCAGGACAGCGGATTCGCCGGAGACCTCACGGTCGCCGAAACCGCCGACCTGGCCCGCCGGATGCGCACCGCGAAGTCCGATGTGGACGGAACGCTCGACGCGCTCGGGCTCGACCCGCGCCGCGACGTCCGCGTCAAGCAGCTCTCCGGCGGTGAACGCCGGCGCCTCGACCTCGCGCTGGCCCTGCTCGGCGAGCCCGAGCTGCTGTTCCTCGACGAACCCACCGTCGGCATGGACCCCGAATCCCGCCGCACCACCTGGGAACTCGTGCGCGGCCTGCTCTCCGCGGGCACGACGGTGCTGCTGACCACGCACTACCTCGAAGAAGCCGAACGCCTCGCGCACCGGCTGGCGATCATGCACGAAGGCCGCATCGCGGTCACGGGACGGCTCGTCGACGTCCTCGCCGACCACCACGCGCGCATCACCTTCAACGCCGCGGAAGACCTCGGCCTGCCGCCGCTGACCGGCACCGCGACCCGGCGCGACAGCCGCGTCGACATCCGCACCCCGCACCTGCAGCAGGACCTGCACGCCCTGCTGACCTGGGCCGACGGGAGCGTGGACCTCGCCGGTCTGCGCGCGCAGCCGGCCTCGCTGGAGGAGATCTTCCAGTCCGTCCGAGAGGAGGCCCAGCCGTGACGATGGTCCTGGCTCTGGCGCGAGCCGAGCTGAAACTCCTGCTGCGCAACAGGACCGTGGCGGTCAGCTCGCTGCTGATGCCGATCCTGGTGGGACTGTGGGCCGGCTTCACCCTGCCCGATGACGCCCCGCCGCAGGCCTGGGCGATCACGCTCTGCCTCCAGCTGCTGATGGTGCTCGGCTTCACCGTCCACTTCGCCGTCACCGCCGCGCTGGCCTCCCGCCGCGAGGACCTCTACCTCAAGCGGCTCCGCAACGGCGAGGCCTCCGACGCGGTGATCCTCGCCGGGCTGCTGACCCCGGTGGTGCTGCTCGGCGTGCTGCAATCGGCGCTGATGCTGGTCATCTCGATGAGCTTGGGCGCGCCGGTGCCGGCACCGCTGCCGCTGCTGGTCGCCCTGGTCCTGGGCACGGGGCTCTGCCTGGCGGCCGGCGTCGCGACCAGCGGTCGCACCTCGTCCTTCGAGCAGGCCCAGATCACCACGCTGCCGCTGTTCCTCGCCTTGATGGGCGGCGTCCTGGTCGCCATCGTCGGTCCGATGTGGTTGCTGCTGCCCGGCGGAGGCATCGGCGGCCTGATCCACCACGCGGTCACCGGCGAGGGCGACGTGCTCTCGTCCGCGGCGTCGCTGCTGGTCTGGATCGCGCTGTTCAGCCTGCTGGCCAAGGCCTGGTTCCGGTGGGAACCGCGCTGATCAGCGCCAGGAGGGCAGCCACAGCTCGGCCTGCCACTGCTCGTGGGTGATCGGATCACCGTTGAGGATCGGCCACAGCCACACGAAGTTCGCGACCACCAGTCCGATGTAGAGCGACACGGCCAGCAGCCCGGTCTTGCGCCGCTCGTAGTGGTCGTCGACGGAGCCCAGCACGTGGCCGAGCACCAGCACGATCCCCAGCACCAGGAACGGGACCAGCGGCGTGGCGTAGAAGTAGTACATCTGCCGCGACAGGTTCGTGAACCACGGCAGGTACCCGGCGCCGTAGCCGACCAGGACCGCTGCGTAGCGCCAGTCCAGCCGGAACACCGCGCGCCACACCGACCACGCCGCGACCGGCAGCGCCAGCCACCACATCGCCGGGGTGCCGATCAGCATCGTGGCCTGCACGCAGCTGTCGCGGCCGCAGCCCGGCATCCCGGACTCGTAGTAGTACAGCATCGGGCGCAGGCCCATCGGCCACGCCCACGGCTTGGACTCCCACGGGTGCGGGGTCGAGGGCGTGGTCAGGTGGGTGTGGAAGTCCAGCACGTTGAGCTGGTAGTACAGCAGCGATCGCAGCGCGTCGGGCAGTCCGTTCATGCCGACGTCGTCGCTCTGCAGGACCGCGTGCCGGTCGGTCGCGGTCTCGCTGGCGAACCAGCCCGACCAGGTCGCGAAGTACACCAGCAGCGGGAGGCCCACCAGCGCCCACAGCGCCGGGGCGGTGTCGCGCACCAGCGCGGCCCGCCACGGCCTCCGCACCCCGGCCGCGCGCCTGGCCAGCGCATCCCAGATCACGCTGAGCAGGCCGAACGCCATGATGTAGTAGATGCCGTTCCACTTGACCCCGCAGGCCAGTCCGAGCATCAGCCCGGCGCCCACGCGCCACCAGCGGAAACCCAGCCGCGGGCCCCAGGTCGACGGGTCCAGCCGCCCGTCCGAGCAGACCTGCCACAGGCGTTCGCGCACCTGATCGCGGTCCACCAGCAGGCAGGAGAACGCGGCGAGCAGGAACAGCGCCTGGAAGATGTCGAGCATCCCGACGCGGGCCTGCACGTGGCTGAGGCCGTCGCAGATCAGCAGCACTCCGGCCAGGGCGCCCAGCAGCGTCGAGCGGGTCATCCTGCGGGCGATGCGCACGATCAGCAGCACCATCAGCGTGCCGAACAGGGCGGCCATGATCCGCCAGCCCCACGGCGTGTAGCCCAGCAGCCACTCGCCGATCGCGATCATCTGCTTGCCGACGGGCGGGTGCGCCACCAGCTCGTAGCCGGGGTTGTCCTCGTAACCGCCGTTGCGCAGCATCTGCCACGCCTGCGGGACGTAGTGCTTCTCGTCGAAGACCGGAGTGCCCTCGTCGGTGGCCCGGCCCAGGTCCCAGAACCGGACCAGACCGGCGACCAGGGTGATCACCAGCGTCACCACCCAGCCGCGCCTGCGGTCGGTGGGCATCGAGGAGTCCAGCAGTGGCAGCGGGTCGGTCTCCCCCGGGCGGCGAGCCGCCGGTGCGCGGCCTACCTGGACGAGTTCGTCGGCACCGCCGAACCTGCGGACTGGGACGCTCACACCGTCGATCGTAAGGGTCAGGCGCGCCTCGACCGGGGGACGCCCCGCTGGGAGCCGTTGAGGAATCGCCTCCTCCGGCGGTGGCGGCGCGAGTCCGGCCCGCGCGGCTACGCCGCGTTCTCGCCCGGGGTCAGGCGGCCTACGCTGTGCGGTCATGGACTCCGGCACCCTGCTGCTCGCCGCCACCCCGCTCGGTGATGCCCGCGACGCGTCCGCGCGGCTGATCGAGGCGCTCGGCACCGCCGAGGTGGTGGCCGCCGAGGACACCCGCCGGGTGCGCAACCTCGCCAGCGCTCTGGGCGTCACGCCGACCGGCAAGGTCGTCAGCTACTACGAGGCGGTGGAGTCCGCGCGCGCTCCGATGCTGCTCGACGCGCTGCGCGAGGGGAAGACCGTGCTGCTGGTGACCGACGCGGGCATGCCGAGCGTGTCCGATCCCGGCTACCGGCTGGTCTCGGCGTGCGTGTCCGAGGGTCTGCCGGTGACGTGCCTGCCCGGCCCGTCGGCGGTGACCACCGCGCTCGCGGTGTCCGGGCTGCCCTCGGACCGGTTCTGCTTCGAGGGGTTCCCGCCG
Organism: Saccharopolyspora karakumensis; assembly: GCF_004349225.1. Classification (NCBI taxonomy): domain Bacteria; kingdom Bacillati; phylum Actinomycetota; class Actinomycetes; order Pseudonocardiales; family Pseudonocardiaceae; genus Saccharopolyspora; species Saccharopolyspora karakumensis. Next base: position 77,648 of record NZ_SMLA01000004.1, on the reverse strand, counting down.
CGCAAGACGGGGGACCGGCGCAAGTTCTTCGGCAGATTGGTCGCCGAGGAGCGCACCAGCGTCTTCTTCGAGGCCCCACACCGGCTGGCCGACACCCTCGCCGACGCCGTCTCGGTCCTGGGCGAGCAGCGGCCGGCCGCGGTGTGCCGCGAACTCACCAAGACCTACGAGGAGATCAAGCGCGGCAGTCTCGGTGACCTCGCCGAATGGGCCGCGGAAGGCGTTCGGGGCGAGATCACGGTGGTCCTCGGCGGGGCCGAGCAAGCGGCGCCGACCGACCCCGCGGAGCTCGTCGAGCAGGTCGAGGAGCGCGCCGCGGACGGCATCCGCCTGAAGGACGCGGTGGCCGAGGTCGCCGAACTCGCGGGAGTCCGCAAGAAGGAGCTCTACGACGCGGTCCTCGCCTCGCGGAAGTGACCTGACCGCCAGCCGAGCGATGCAGTCGCTCGGCAAGCATCAGGAGTGGCGCGCGGAGTCCGCGGAGCCGCGCAGGTTCTGCTACCCGCACCGCCCCGCGGGACGAGCAGGCGATTACGCTGGCGGGCATGAGCGCCTCTGTGTTGACCGCTGTGGCCTGGCCGTATGCCAACGGGCCTAGGCACATCGGTCATGTTTCCGGCTTCGGTGTGCCTTCGGACGTCTTCTCCCGGTACCAGCGAATGGCCGGCAACCAGGTGCTCATGGTTTCCGGAACGGACGAGCACGGGACCCCGATCTCGGTCCAAGCGGAGAACGAGGGCCTGACCACGCGGCAGCTCGCCGACAAGTACAACCGGGTGATCACCGAGGACCTGCAGGGCCTCGGCCTGTCCTACGACCTGTTCACCCGCACCACCACCGGCAACCACTACAAGGTGGTGCAGGACCTCTTCCTCGCGCTGCACCGCAACGGCTACGTGCTGCCCAAGACCACGACCGGCGCGATCAGCCCGTCCACCGGCCGCACGCTGCCCGACCGCTACATCGAGGGCACCTGCCCGATCTGCGGTTACGACGGCGCGCGCGGCGACCAGTGCGACAACTGCGGCAACCAGCTCGACCCGGCCGAGCTGCGCAACCCGGTCTCGCGGATCAACGGCGAGAAGCCGGAGTTCGTCGAGACCGAGCACCTGTTCCTGGACCTGCCCTCGTTCACCGAGTCGCTGGGCAAGTGGCTGTCCACCCGGGACGGCTGGCGGCCGAACGTGCTCAAGTTCGCGCAGAACCTGGTCGAGGACATGCGCCCGCGCGCGATCAGCCGCGACCTCGACTGGGGCGTGCCGATCCCGCTGGACGGCTGGCGCGACCAGCCGATGAAGCGCTTCTACGTGTGGTTCGACGCCGTCATCGGCTACCTGTCGGCGAGCGTCGAGTGGGCCCGCCGCACCGGCGACCCCGACGCCTGGAAGAAGTGGTGGACCGACCCGTCGGCCCAGGGCTACTACTTCATGGGCAAGGACAACATCACCTTCCACGCCCAGATCTGGCCGACCCTGCTCATGGGGCACAACGGCCAGGGCGACAAGGGCGGCACGACCGGCCCGTTCGGCGAGCTGAACCTGCCCGGCGAGGTGGTCTCCAGCGAGTTCCTCACCATGAGCGGCTCGAAGTTCTCCACCTCGCGCGGCACCGTGATCTACGTGCGCGACTTCCTGCGCGAGTTCGGACCGGACACCCTGCGCTACTTCATCTCGGTGGCCGGTCCGGAGAACCAGGACACCGACTTCACCTGGGACGAGTTCGTCCGCCGCACCAACTTCGAGCTCGCCAACGAGTGGGGCAACCTGGTCAACCGGTCCATCTCGATGGCGGCGAAGAACAACGGCGCGGTCCCCGCACCGACGGCTCCCGCTCCTGCGGACGAGGAGCTCAAGGCGCAGGCCCGCGCGGCGTTCGACACCGTCGGCGCGCACCTGCGCAGCTCGCGGTTCAAGCTCGCGTCGCAGGAGGCGATGCGGGTGGTCTCGGCGGCCAACAAGTACCTGTCCGACCAGGAGCCGTGGAAGCTCAAGGAGGACCCGGACCGCCGCGACGCCGTGCTGCACACCGCGCTGCAGGTCGTCTCGGACGCCAACACGCTGCTCACGCCGTTCCTGCCGCACTCCGCGCAGAAGGTGCACGAGCTGCTGGGCGGCACCGGGGTCTGGGCGGCGCAGCCGGAGATCCGCGAGGTCGACGACCTCGACGAGCCGTCGATGTCGTACCCGGTGCTGATGGGCGAGTACGCCGCCGAGCAGGCCAAGTGGGAGTCCGCCGACATCGAGGTGGGTCGCCCGCTGGACAAGCCGAAGCCGCTGTTCGCCAAGCTCGACGCCGAACTCGGCGAGACCGGCCCGGAGTGGGCCCCGATCCAGCCGTCCTGATGGCCAAGAAGGACAAGAGGCAGGAACTGCCGCCGGTGCCCGAGGCGCTGGCGGCAGCTGCCGTCGACGCTCACACCCACCTCGACGCCTGCGGCGCCAAGACGGCCGAGGACGTCCGCGAGATGCTCGACCGCGCGCAGAGCGCCGGTGTCGGCCGCGTCGTGACCGTCGCCGACGACATCGACTCCGCGCGCTGGGCCGTCGAGGCCGCCACCTGGGACGACCGGGTCTTCGCCGCCGTGGCGCTGCACCCGACGCGCACCAAGGACTTCGGCGACGAGGACCGCGCCACGCTGGAGGAGCTGGCCGCGCACCCGCGCGTGGTCGCCGTCGGCGAGACCGGGCTCGACTACTACTGGGACTACTCGCCGCCGGAGCCGCAGCAGGAGGCGTTCCGCTGGCACATCGACCTCGCGAAGCGGACCGGCAAGCCGCTGATGATCCACGACCGCGAGGCGCACGACGACATCCTGCGCATCCTCGACGAGGAAGGCGCGCCGGAGAAGGTGGTCTTCCACTGCTTCTCCGGTGACGCCGAGTTCGCGAAGTCCTGCGTGGACGCCGGTTACGTGCTCTCGTTCGCCGGCACGGCGACCTTCCGCAACGCGAAGGGCCTCCGGGAGGCGGCGGAAGCGGTCCCGCTGGAGCAGATGCTGGTGGAGACCGACGCGCCGTTCCTGACGCCGCACCCGTTCCGGGGACGGCCGAATCAGCCTTACTGCGTCAATTACACCCTTCGTGACCTCGCCGAACTCCGTGGCGTGAACGCTGATGAGCTCGCGGTAGCCACCACGGCCACGGCTGAGCGAGTGTTCGGCCTCGAACAGGGGTAATCACAGCCCTGTAGTTCCCTACGCTGCGGTTTCTGGTAGGAGATCCCCTCCTGCGCCCGCTTGCGGTCCGCACGCCGACTCCTACCGTCCACAGTGGAAGCCGGAACGGGGGGACACCCCGAACTCCGCGGGGAACTCGCTCGCGGAGGTCCTCCCACACCGGAACCATCGGTTGTGAGGATGTGCAGTGAAGTTGCATAGATTCACGAAGTGGACCGTGGTGGCGGCTGTTGCCATCAGCGGTAGCGCCCTGGTCGCGGTGGCCCCGAACGCCGCGGCAGCCCCGAATGACGATCGAGCTGCGGTGTGGGACCGGCTCGCGAGGTGCGAGTCCGGCGGCAACTGGGCCGCCAACACCGGAAACGGCTACTACGGCGGCCTGCAGTTCAACCGCAGCACCTGGGCGGCTTACGGCGGTGAGCGGTACAACCGCTACCCGCATCGCGCGTCGCGCGAGCAGCAGATCGCGATCGCGCAGAAGGTGCGCGACGCCCGCGGCGGTTACGGCGCCTGGCCGGCGTGCTCGCGGAAGCTGGGTCTGCCGCGATGACGTGAAGTCGCCGCGACAACGCGAAAGATCGTCGCGGGGGAACTCGTTTCCCTCGTGCGTGGGGAGGGGAGGTCCGGCCCGAGCGCGCTCCGTGCTCGGGCCGGACCGCTGTCCCGGGGGGCGTTCCGGCCCGCCGCACCCCCGTTGATCATGGGTTACAGCACCTTCCGGGCGCGTGTTATATGTCACGCAAGCGGCTCGGGTGGCTGTTAACGAATCCTGTAGGTGCCCCCCGAATGGACTAATTTTTACCGATCTTGACTACAGATCGTGTCGGGTTGCGTGGCAAACAAGCGTAATCGGCCTCACATGTCCGAATCGGGTCCTTGGCGGCCCTGCATGATCACGGTAGAGTCTCGGCCCCGTAACCGATGACAACCAGTCATGGGGAACGCCCGTTAGTCTCGCCGGTGTACGTCGGGGAAGTCTGCGGTGAGCGCAAGGAGCTCGCGGCCGGCTAGGCGGCAATTGGCTTGCGGGAGTCGGATACAGACACGAAGCACGAAGGTTGTGCGCACGCGATGAACGAGAGGGGTTGAGCGAGAAACATGAACTCGCCCAACGCTTCTCACGTTCAGTTCTTCGCGGTCGCGACTTTGCGCCTTCGGGAGGTAACGACCCTGTGAACGGACGTGGCGAGCCCAGTCATGCCGGTTTCGCGACCCCGCGGAACGACGGCTACTGGGCCGATTCCTTTGACGCGGCGACTGACTGGTTCACCCCGGTCCAGCCGACCGAGCAGCACACCGCGGTAGGACTGCTCGACCGCCCGGACCCGCAGTGGTCCGACGAGCACCCGAGCTTCCCGCCGGGCGCTTTCGAGATCACCCCGCAAGACGTCTACGACGTGCTCGGCCCCGACGCCGAGGACGTGCTCGCGACCGCCGAGATCGACGTCGACGAGGTCATCCGGCTGATCAACGCCGAGACGACCGTCCTGCCGCCGATGGACTTCCTCGAGGCGATGCCCGAGGGCGAGGCGGGCGCTCTGCCGCCGCAGCAGGTCACCGAGGCGATGACCGTCTGGAAGCGCCGCTTCCTCAAGGGCGCGGTCGCCGGCGTGCTGCTGAGCCTGACCGGCACCGGTGGCGCCGCCGCCGCGATGGACAAGTCGGTCACCGTCGAGGTGGACGGGCAGACGCGCACCGTCAGCACCTTCGACGACACCGTGGGCGAGGTCCTGGAGGACCAGGGCATCCGCGTCGGCGCGCACGACGCGCTGAGCCCCTCCCCGCAGGCCGAGGTCGGCCACGGCGAGACCATCACCCTCGACCGCGGTCGTCTGCTCAAGCTCAACGTCGACGGCGAGGTCCGCGAGGAGTGGGTCCGCTCGGTGACCGTCGAGCAGGCCCTGCGCCAGCTCGGCGTCAACGCCGACGGTGCCGTCCTCAACGCCGACCGCAACATGCCGGTGCCCGAGCAGGGCATGGAGCTGTCGGTCCGCACGCAGAAGGACATCACGCTCATCGACGGCAGTGGTGCGCCGCAGCGGCTGACCACCACCGCCGCCAACATCGACGAGCTCGTCAAGGAGCGCAAGCTCAAGCTCGGCCCGGACGACAAGGTCACCCCGGGAGCCGACGCCAAGCTGGTCACCGGCGCCGAGGTGCGCATCGACCGGCTGCAGAGCTCCGTGATCAGCGTGACCGTTCCGGTGCCGCCGCCGGTCCGCGAGATCGTCGACAACTCGATGTTCAAGGGCGAGGAGCGGGTCGAGTCTCCCGGCGAGGCCGGCGAGAAGATCCAGTTCACCCGCATCTCCACGCGCAACGGCGAGGAGTCGGACCGCGAGGTCATCGACGAGAAGGTCACCAAGGCGCCGGTCGAGAAGGTCGTGCGCGTCGGTGGCAAGGCCGCGCCCAACAGCGGTGTCTGGGACAAGCTCGTCCAGTGCGAGGCGACCGGCAACTGGGCCATGAACAGCGGCAACGGTTACTACGGTGGCCTGCAGTTCGACAAGTCCACCTGGGACGCCTACGGCGGCGACCAGTACGCCCCGTACCCGCACCAGGCCAGCCGCGAGCAGCAGATCGCGGTCGCCGAGAAGGTCCGCGACGCCCGCGGCGGCAGCTACGGCGCCTGGCCGTCCTGCTCGTCCAAGCTCGGCCTGGACTGACGAGAACTGCGCGCCGCTCATCGTGCGTAGCGGTGCGAGTAGCGGAACCTCAGCGGCTCTCTGGACTGCGGGTGCCACTCCTGATGCATCTCCCATGCGCGGCGGAGTGGCCGTCCTCGCCAGAGAGCCGCTGAGCACCCGCGGCGGTGCGAGTTGCCGGGTGGGGCGAAGAGAAAGCGGCTTCGCCGCTTCGACCTGGTGAGATTGGTCGACACCGGCGCGGGTAGGTTCATCTGCGTGGATGAGCAGGGGGCGGCGTTGCTGGGACCGGCCGACGTGCGTCGGCTGGCCGACGAGCTGGACATCAAACCGACCAAGAAGCTCGGTCAGAACTTCGTGCACGACCCGAACACGGTGCGGCGGATCGTCTCCGCGGCCGAGGTCGGCCCGGACGACGTCGTGCTGGAGGTCGGCCCGGGTCTGGGCTCGCTGACGCTCGCGCTGCTGCCGTCCGCGGGCGCCGTCACCGCCGTGGAGATCGATCCGGTGCTGGCGGAGCGGTTGCCGCGCACCGCGCGCGAGTTCGCGCCCCAGCTGGCCGACCGCCTGACCGTGCTGCCCGCCGACGCGCTGCGGGTCCAGGCCGCCGACTTCCCGAAGCCGCCGACGGCGCTGGTCGCCAACCTGCCCTACAACGTCGCGGTGCCCGTGGTGCTGCACCTGCTGGCTGAGCTGCCGAGCCTGCGCAAGGGGCTGGTCATGGTCCAGTCCGAGGTCGCCGACCGGATGGCCGCCGAACCCGGCAGCCGGGTCTACGGCGTGCCGAGCGCGAAGGCGGCCTGGTACGCGGACGTGCGCCGCGCGGGCCCGGTGCCGCGCAAGGTCTTCTGGCCGGTGCCGAACGTGGACTCCGGGCTGGTCTCCTTCCACCGCGTCGATCCGCCGTCGAGCGCCTCGCGGCAGGACGTCTTCCGCGTGGTGGACGCCGCCTTCGCGCAGCGCCGCAAGACGTTGCGCGGCGCGCTGTCCGGCTGGGCCGGCTCGGCGGCGCGGGCGGAGGAGTTGTTGCGCGCGGCCGGGATCGACCCGACGACGCGCGGAGAGCAGTTGCGCATCGCCGATTTCGCCCGGATCGCGGAGGCAGCGTCATCCGGGTCGAGCAGCTGAACCACTCGTCCGGCGGCTTGCGGCCACGCGCTGCTACGTCACCGAGGGTGACGAAAACGCCACGCTCCGCAGAAAAATTCCCGCTCCGCCCGGTATGTGATGTGGCAAACGATTTCGGTCAGTGACCGCTATCAGCTTGCGTCGCGCCCTGTCGATGGGGTCTACTATTCGGGAAATCCATCCCGAGCGGCTGAGAGACCTGGCTTGTTGACGCCGCAGCAACCACCCGTCGCGGGCAGGTGCTAACGCCAGGACCGATGGAGTAGCTGTGGATTCCAACGCGCGGTTAGCGAACCTGTCTGCCACCGGCAACGCCCGGTTCGAGGTACCCCACATCAGGGAACTGCTCACGCAGCGGCGGTTCATCGACCACGGAAGGCGCACGACCTGCGCCTGTCGTCGCGAGATGTGACCTGGCCCTTCCCCTCTTCCTTTTCCCTTAGAAGTTCCCCATGGCTGCTGCCCGAACGCGGGCGCGGCCATCGCGAGCTGATGTGGAGCAGATCGTGATCTCAGTTGAGAACCTGACCAAGTCGTTCCAGCACAACGGCAGCACCGTCCACGCCCTCGACGGCGTGTCGATGGAGGTCAACGCGGGTTCGGTGTGCGGCGTGGTCGGACCGAGCGGAGCGGGGAAGTCGACGCTGGCCCGGTGCATCGCGCTGCTGGAGAAGCCCGACGGCGGTGCCATCCGCGTCGACGGCACCGACCTGGTGTCGCTGGACGGCAAGGCGCTGCGCGCCGCTCGCAGGCAGATCGGCGTTGTGCCGCAAGGTGATTCGCTGCTGCGGCAGCGCACCGCCGCGGGCAACGTCGCGCTGCCGCTGGAGGCCGCCGGCATCGGCGGTCCGCAGCGGCGCAACCGCGTCGGCGAACTCCTCGACCTCGTCGGCCTGACCGACAAGGCGTCGGTCTACCCGGACCAGCTCTCCGGTGGTCAGCGCCAGCGCATCGCGGTCGCCCGCGCGCTGGCGGCCAAGCCCTCGGTGCTGCTGGCCGACGAGCCGACCTCCGCGCTGGACCCGTCCACCACCGACTCGGTGCTGACCGTGCTCGACCGCGCGCGTGCCGAGCTGGGCGTCACCGTCCTGGTGGTCACCCACGACATGGCGGTGGTGCGCAAGATCGCCGACGACGTCGCGGTGCTCGAAGACGGCCAGGTCGTCGAGCACGGCAAGGTCCTGGACCTCGTCGCCGAGCCCGGCAGCAAGGTCAGCGGCACCCTGCTGCCCGCAACCGACCAGGCGGAGTCGCTGCGCCCGACTTCGGGCCGCCACGACGTGGTCGCCGAGATCGTGCTGGTCGGCTTCGCCGCAGTGGGAGCGCTGCTCCCCGAGGCCTCCAACCGGTTCGCCGTCGACCTGGCGATCCTGGGCGGTGGCCTGACCCGCCTCGGTGACACCCCGGTCGCCAAGTTCAAGATCGGCCTGACCGGTGAGCGTTCCGAGGCGGCGCTGAAGTGGATGATCGAGCGGGACGCGCACGTCCGGCGCGCCCCGGTGAGCGTTGACGGAGTTGCTGCTGCGTGACTGATGTGACCCCCTGGTCGGAGGTCGGCGAACTACTGGGCGAGGCAACGCTCGAAACGCTTTACATGGTGTTGGTGGCGACCGTGCTGGCCGTGGTCGGCGGGTTGCCGCTGGGTGTGCTGCTGCACCTGACCTCTCCGGTCGGGCTGAACCCCAAACCGGTGCTGAACAAGGTGCTCGGCGTGATCGTGGACGTGGTGCGCTCGGTGCCCTTCGTGGTGCTGCTGGTGGTGCTGGCGTCGTTCACCCGGCTGCTGATCGGGACCTCGATCGGCAGCAGCGCGGTGATCGTGCCGCTGACCATCGGTGCGATCCCGTTCTTCGCGCGGCTGACGCAGAACGCGTTGCGCGAGGTCGGTTTCACCGTGGTGGAAGCCGCGATCACGACCGGTTCGAGCAGGCTGCGGATCGTGTGGACGGTGCTGCTCGGCGAGGCCCGAGCCGCGCTGGTCGGCGCCGTCGGCGTCACCGCGGTGGCGCTGATCGGCTACGCCGCGATGGCCGGCGCCATCGGCGGCGGCGGCCTGGGCACGACCGCGATCCAGGACGGCTACCAGGGCTACGACGACCGGATCCTCTACGGATCCGTCGTGGTGCTGGGGATGCTGGCCTTCGCGATGCAGCTGATCACCGATCGCACCGCCAAGCTCGTCGATCGCCGGCGCACCGCCGCCGGCTGAATCCCCGGGAACCGAAACCCCTCCCCCTCCTGCGTCCGTCCCACGAGGACGGTGCGCGACCTCTGCCTGCCTGAGAACAGGCTCGTTGAAAGGACGCACGACATGCGTTTGCGCTTCGCCGCCCTGCTCGCCTCGGCCGGGGTGCTGCTGGCCGCCTGCGGTGGTGGTTCCGCCGCCGAAGACCCCAACGCGCCGCTGAAGATCGGCGTCAGCCCGACGCCGCACGGCGAGATCTTGCAGTACGTCGACGACAACCTGGCCCAGCAGGCCGGGATCGACATCGAGATCGAGAAGTTCGACGACTACAACCGGCCGAACGAGGCCGTCGCCAACGGCGAGCTGGACGCGAACTACTTCCAGCACGTGCCGTACCTGGAGGAGTACCGCAAGGAGCGCGGCGGCGAGTTCACCTGGATCGAGCCGGTGCACCTGGAGCCGCTGGCCGTCTACTCCAAGCAGGCCAAGTCGCTGACCGACCTGCCCGCGGGCGCCACGGTGACGCTGTCCAACGACCCGGCCAACCAGTTCCGCGGCCTGAAGCTGCTGGAGCAGGGCGGTCTGATCAAGCTCAAGCCGGAGGCCGCCGTCGGCACCCGGCTGGACGCCGCCATCGCGGAGAACCCGAAGAACATCCAGCTCAAGGACCTGTCCCCGGACCAGCTGCCGCGTTCGATCGACGACGCGGCCGCCGCGGTGGTCAACGGCAACTACGCGATCAAGGCGAAGCTGTCGAACCCGCTGCTGGTGGAGAGCGCGCAGGGCAACCCCTACGCCAACGGTCTGGTGACCAGCCCAGCGCTGGCCGAGGACCCGCGCGTGCTCAAGCTCGCCGAGCTGCTGCGCAGCCAGCAGGTCAAGGACTTCATCAACGAGGAGTGGGGCGGAGTCGCCGTCGTCCCCGCCTCCTGATTCCCGCGGCGTGACACGAGGGCCGGGGCGGTCGACCACCGACCACCCCGGCCCTCACCCGTCCGATCACCGCCGTGTTCAGGTGACGGATCGCTGCCGTAATCGGGGACCTGAACACGGCCGTGATCCGGGTCTGAACACGGGAGTGATCGAGGACCTGCGGGAGCGGGGTTCGGGTGACCGGCCACCGGGGGATTTGTGGCTGGGGTGGGGCTGTGCGCAGGGAAGTGGGCGGTGGGGTTCTTCGGCCACGTAGGCTCTTGGTGTGCTCTCCGTGGTTCCTACACCGATCACCGTCCGCGTCCCGGCGAAGGTGAACCTCCACCTCTCGGTGGGTGACGCGCGTCCGGACGGCTACCACGAGCTGGTCACCGTCTTCCAGGCTCTGTCGCTGACCGACGACGTCACCGTGGTGGCGGCGGACGATCCCGCCCTGGAGGTCAAGGGCGAGGGAGCCGATGAGGTCCCCACCGGACCGGAGAACCTCGCGTGGAAAGCGGTGCGGCTGCTGGCCGAGCACTGCGGGCGCGATCCGGAGAACCCCGGCGTGCGGATCTCCATCAACAAGGGCATCCCGGTCGCCGGCGGCATGGCCGGTGGCAGCGCCGACGCCGCCGCCGCGTTGCAGGCGGTCAACCAGCTCTGGCGGCTGGAGCTGGGCCGCGACGAGCTCAGCGAGCTCGCCGGCAAGATCGGCAGCGACGTGCCGTTCTCGTTGCAGGGCGGCACCGCCCTGGGCACCGGGCGCGGCGAGCGGCTGGTCCCGGTGCTGGCCCGGCACACCTATCACTGGGTGATCGCGCTGGACCGCGAAGGCCTGAGCACCCCGGGCGTCTACGGGGAGCTGGACCGGCTCCGCGCGGACAACGGCAACGGCCGGATCGGTGAGGTGGAACCCCTGCTGGAGGCGCTGGCCTCCGGCGATCCCCGGCAGCTCGCGCTGCTGCTGGGCAACGACCTGCAATCCGCGGCGGTCTCGCTGCGCCCGGGCCTGCGCCGCACCTTGCGCGCGGGCGTCCAAGCGGGCGCGCTGGCCGGCATCGTCTCGGGATCCGGCCCGACCTGCGCCTTCCTGTGCACCGACTCCGACGAAGCGGTCCGAGTGGCCGCGGAGCTCTCGGGCGCGGGCGTCTGCCGGACCGTCCGCGTCGCGCACGGCCCGGTGCCGGGGGCCAAGGTCGTCTCCGACGAGCCGGCCCATCGCCCCACCCCGCCCCAAGTCCACGCGTGAGGAGTAGTCGAAACCTCGATGGTGAACCTGGTCAACCTGGAAACGGTCAGCAAGTCCTACGGCGTGCGCCCGTTGCTGGACGGCGTGTCGCTGGGCGTGTCGGAAGGCGAGCGGATCGGCGTCGTCGGTCTCAACGGCGGCGGCAAGACGACGCTGCTGGAAGTCCTCGCCGGTTTCGCCGAACCCGACGACGGCCGGGTCTCGCAGTCCCGCGACCTGCGGATGGCCGTGGTCACCCAGCGCACCGAGCTGGACGAGGACGCCACCGTGCGCAACGCCGTCCTCGATCCGCACGGCTTCACCGCCGAGCACGAGTGGGCCGCCGACCCGCGGGTGCGATCGGTGCTGGGCGGTCTGGGCATGACGCGGCTCGGCCTGGACACCCCGGTCAAGAACTTCTCGGGCGGGGAGCGCCGCCGCGTGGCGCTGGCCGCCGCGTTGGTGCGCGACCTCGACCTGCTGGTGCTCGACGAGCCCACCAACCACCTCGACATCGAAGGCGTGCGCTGGCTGGCCGATCACCTGCTGGAGCGCAAGTGCGCGTTGGTGATCGTCACGCACGACCGCTGGTTCCTCGACACCGTCTGCAACCGGACCTGGGAGGTCGTGGACGGCAAGGTCGAGCAGTACGAGGGCGGCTACGCGGACTGGATCTTCGCCCGCGCCGAACGCGCTCGCATCGCGCAGGCCACCGAGGAGCGGCGGCAGAACCTGGCCCGCAAGGAACTCGCCTGGTTGCAGCGCGGAGCGAAGGCCCGCACCTCCAAGCCGCGCTACCGGGTGGAGGCCGCCGAGGCGCTGATCTCCGACGTCCCCGAGCCGCGCGACTCCGTCGAGCTGCTGGCCTTCGCCAAGCGCCGGCTGGGCAAGACCGTGCTGGAGCTGGAGGACGTCGACCTGCGGATCGCCGAGCGGGCGCTGCTGGAGAACGTGACGTGGCGGATCGGGCCGGGCGATCGGATCGGTCTGGTCGGCGTCAACGGTTCCGGCAAGACGACGCTGCTCAAGCTGCTGGCGGGGGAGCGCGAACCGGACGCGGGCAAGCGCGTCGAGGGCAAGACGGTGCGCATGGCGCACCTGACGCAGGAGCTGCACGACCTGCCGGGCAACTGGCGGGTGCTGGAGGCGATCGAGAACGTCGCCAAGACGGTCACCCTCGGCAAGTACGAGCTGTCGGCCTCGCAGCTGGGGGAGCGGTTCGGGTTCGGCAAGGGCAGGCAGTGGACGCCGGTCGGCGACCTCTCCGGTGGTGAGCGCCGCCGGTTGCAGCTGGCGCGGCTGCTGATGGCCGAGCCGAACGTGCTGATCCTCGACGAGCCGACCAACGACCTGGACATCGACACCCTCCAGCAGCTGGAGGACCTGCTCGACACCTGGCCGGGCACGATGATCGTGGTCTCGCACGACCGGTACCTGGTCGAGCGGGTCTGCGACAGCGTCCACGCGCTGTTCGGCGACGGGAAGCTCACCCACCTTCCCGGTGGGATCGAGGAGTACCTGCAGCGGCGTCATTCGCTGCTGGCGGCGGAGAGCAGCGTCGGCAAGCAGGCGACGGACGCGCCGGAGTCGCGGGGGCTGTCGGGCGCCGAGGAGCACGCGGCCCGCAAGGAGCTCTCCCGCTTCGAGCGGCAGCTCGACAAGCTCGCCAAGCGCGAGTCCGACCTGCACGAGAAGCTCGCCGAGGCGGCCACCGAGCCCGACCGCCTGGCCAAGCTCAACGCGGAGCTCCAGTCCTTGCGGCAGGAGAAGGACGACCTCGAAACCCGTTGGATGGAACTGGCGGACCAACTCGGGTAGTGCACGCCGACGAAGGCTCCTCGGATGCCACCGACGGCTCCTTCCGGCTTGGAATTCCATGATGGTGCGAAACGGAACGCTCCGCTTTCGACGGAGGTGACGGACTGCTCCGGTATCCGTTCCCCGATTGCGGGGGTTTTCCGCGTGCACGGTCGGGCGTTGAGGCGTGCCGCCGGGTTTTCCGGATCGTAAGCTGCATCACATGAGTCGGTTCGTGGAGACCTTGGTGGCGTCGGCTCGGCGGAACTCCGGTGAAGGGGCTCGTGGGCTCATCACCGGAGAGCCCGCGGAGCCCCTGTTCCGGAGCTGGGCGCAGGTGCACGACAACGCGCTGCGGATGGCCGGTGGGCTGGGCGAGCAGCTCCGGCCCGGTGCGGCCGTCGCGATCCTGGCCGCCGATCCCGGTCTGATCGGTCCCGCCGTGCAAGCGGTGTGGCTCGGCGGCGGCAGCGTGACGATGCTGCACCAGCCGACACCGCGCACCGACCTCGCGCACTGGGCCGAGGACACCCTCAAGGTGCTGAAGATGATCGGCGCGCGGCTGGTGCTGCTCGGCCCGCCGTTCGAGCAGCTGGCGGGAGTGCTGGAGGACAACGGCATCGCCTACCGCGACCTCGCCGGTCTCGCCGCCACCGAGGCCGAGCCGCTGCCCGGACCGGTCGAGGTCGGCGAGGACGACACGGCGCTGCTGCAGCTGACCAGCGGTTCCACCGCTGATCCGAAGGCCGTCCGGATCACCCACCGCAACCTCAACGCCAACCTGCGCGCGATGGTCACCGCCGCCGAGCTCGACCCGGAGCGCGACGTGGCGGTGTCCTGGTTGCCGCTGTTCCACGACATGGGGATGGTCGGCTGCCTGACCGTGCCGATGGCGATCGGCATGACCACGGTCAAGATCACCCCGTCGGACTTCCTGGCGGGACCGCTGGTGTGGCCGCAGCTGATCAGCAAGTACCGCGCCACGGTCACCGCCGCGCCGAACTTCGCCTACGCCGTGGTCGGTCGCCGGATGGCGCGCGCCGACGAGGACTTCGACCTGTCGAGCCTGCGCTTCACGCTCAACGGGGCCGAGCCCATCGATCCCGCTGCGGCGCAGGCCTTCACCGACGCCGGGGCGCGGTTCGGACTCACCCCGGACTGCATGGTGTGCGCCTTCGGCATGGCCGAGGCGACCCTCGCGGTCTCCTTCGCCCCGCTGCGCCGGGGGTTGGGGGCCGATGTGGTCGACGCCGAGGGCTTGGAGAAGCGGCACGTCGCCGAACCGGTCGATGCCGAGGAGCCGCGCGCGCGCCGGTTCGCGCTGCTGGGGCACCCGCTGCCGGGCCTGGAGGTCGACGTCGTCGACGACGAGGGGGAGGAACTGGCCGACCGGCAGGTCGGGCGGCTGCGCATTCGCGGCGAGGCCGTCACCCCGGGCTACCTCACGGTGGACGGCCCGCAGGAGGTGCAGGACGCCGACGGCTGGCTGGACACCGGCGACGAGGGATATCTGGCCGAGGGCCAGGTGGTGATCTGCGGGCGTCGCAAGGACGTGATCATCATGGGTGGCCGCAACATCTACCCGGTCGACATCGAGCGGGCCGCCTGCGAGGTCCCGGGCGTGCGCCCGGGCAACGCGGCGGCGGTCCGGCTGGAGGCGGGCAGCAGGCGCGAGCGCTTCGCGGTGGTGCTGGAGTCCAAGCAGGCGGGTTCGGAGGACGCGGAGAAAGCGCTGCGCAAGGAGGTCGTGTCCCGCATCGTCGACGCCGTCGGCGTCCGCCCGGCGGAGGTGGTCGTGCTCCCGCCGGGAACGCTCCCGAAGACGCCGTCGGGGAAGCTGCGCCGGGCGGCGACGGCGGACCTGGTGCCGCATCGGTGAAGGGCCCGGACCGTCCGGGCAGACGGGTTCTCGATCACGGGTCACCGCTGCGGTGGTGACCCGGCGCCGTCACGTCAGTGGAACTCGTTCTGGGCCGCTTCCAGGCCCTTGGTGACCAGTGCTTCCACCGCGTCGGCGCAGAGGTCGATGAAGTAGGCGAGCTCTTTGCGCTCGGTGCCGGAGAAGTCCTTGAGCACGTAGTCGGCGGGGTCCATCCGGCCGGGCGGACGCCCGACGCCGAAGCGGACCCGCAGGTAGTCGCGGGTGCCCAGGGACTTGGAGATGGACCGCAGCCCGTTGTGGCCGTTCTCGCCGCCGCCCTGCTTGATCCGGATCGTGCCGTAGGGCAGGTCCAGCTCGTCGTGGATGACGATCAGCGACTCGGGCGCTGTCTTGAAGAACTTCACCGCACCGGCGACCGGGCCGCCGGAGAGGTTCATGAACGAACGCGGTTTGACCAGCACGGACCGGGCGCCGCCGAGTCGTCCTTCGACGGCGTCGGCGCCGGATTTGTGCGACTTGAACTTGCCGCCGACACGAGCGGCCAGCTCGTCCGCGACGAGGAAGCCGATGTTGTGCCGGTTGCCCTCGTAGCGCGGACCGGGATTGCCCAGTCCGACGATCACAGAAACCGCGTCCGCAGTGGTCACGGAAGTAAGTCTCCCTCGTGTCGAGGCAGAACCCGCGCCGCCCCCCGGCTGGGGGACGGCGCGGGAGCGCCCGACGTCGTCAGGCTCAGGCTTCTTCGGAAGCCGCTTCCTCGGCGGCCTCTTCGCCCTCGGAGGCGGACTCCTCCTCCATGGAGGCCGAGGCCTCGGAGACGTTGACGACCATGGTCTCCGGGTCGGACACCAGGGTCGTGCCCTTGGGCAGCTTCAGGTCGGAGGCGTGCAGCTGGGTGCCGATCTCGGCGCCCTCGATCGACAGCTCGATCTGCTCCGGGATGTGCAGGGCCTCGGCCTCGACCTCGACCTCGGTGAGCTCCTGGCTGACCAGGGCGCCGGAGGCGGCGTCACCGGAGACCACGATCGGGACGTTGACGGTGACCTTCTCGCCGCGCTTGACCAGCAGCAGGTCGACGTGCTCGATGTAGCCCTTGATCGGGTGGGCGGTGATGGTCTTGGTCAGCGCGAGCTCCTTGCCGGAACCCGCGACCTCGAGCGTGAGCACCGCGTTGTGGCCGTTCTCACGGATGGCGCGGGCGAACTCGACGCTGGGCAGCGACAGGTGCTTCGGGTCGGAGCCGTGGCCGTAGAGGACCGCGGGGATCTGGCCGGCGCGACGGGTGCGGCGAGCCGCTCCCTTGCCGAACTCGTTGCGCTGCTCGACTGCGATGGTTACCTCGGACACGGTGGTGCACTCCTTGAAGACGTCGGGCGGAACGTGAGTTGTTCGCTGGCCTGCGGCGGTGGGGCGCGCTACTGGGGTGATCGACCGGTGCCGGTGGAAACGGCACCAGGAGAGTGCGCGACATCAGTGCGCCGGAGGAGAATTCGACCGACCGTCACCGTGCCACCGCGCCGATCACGCCGGGCGTACGTCCCGACCTCGCCGAGGCAACCCGAATAGTCTAAACGGTGCTTGCATAGCCGTTTTCGCACGGGTGGACACGACGCCCGAACGGGTCGCGCGGTGACTCCGCTTACAGGGCCCTTCACCGGGAATCGTTGACAGTTCAAGAATGTTGGTGACGTGTGGCCGGGAAGCCCGCCTACCGGCCGGTGAGACCGCCCGATCGCCCCAGGAGTGACCCCATGACCGTGTCCCAGTCCGAGCTCGCCCTCGACGCCCAGGCCCAGGACCTGCTGTTCCGCGAGGCCCGCACCGCCAACTCCTTCAGCGACGAGCTGGTGACCGACGAGCAGGTCCAGGCCATCTACGACCTGGTGAAGTGGGCCCCGACCTCGATGAACCAGCAGCCGCTGCGGATCGTGCTGCTGCGCTCCGCCGAAGCCAAGCAGCGCCTGCTGCCGCACCTGATGGAGGGCAACCGCGCCAAGACCGAGCAGGCTCCGCTGGTCGCGATCCTGGCGGCCGACACCGAGTTCCACGAGAACCTGCCGAAGGTCTTCCCGCACAAGCCCGAGGCCAAGGACATCTTCGCCGACCCGGGTTTCCGGGAGCAGAACGCGAAGCTGAACGCCACGCTGCAGGCCGGCTACTTCTTCCTCGGCGTCCGGGCCGCGGGGCTCGCCGTCGGCCCGATGACCGGGCTGGACGCGGCGGGCATCAACGCCGAGTTCTTCCCGGAGGGCGACCAGCAGGCCCTGGTCGTCGCCAACATCGGCAAGCCCGGTGAGAACCCCTGGATGGAGCGCCTGCCCCGCCTCGACTACGACGAGGTCGTCACCACCCTCTGAGGTGCTCTTGTCCTCGGTCGTTCTGCGTGGCGGTGCGGGTGGCGGAACCTGAGACGCCGTCTGGACTCCGGGCGCCACTGTCCAATACACGGCGTCGCGGCGTCCTCGCCAGACGACGTCTCAGAACCCGCGGCGGTGCCCGTTGCGAGGGTGGTCTTCACGCCTCGCGGCTCCGCCGCTTGCGCCACACGCGAAAGGCCCCGGTCCAGGTCGGACCGGGGCCTTTCGCGTCGATCTCAGGAGATCAGGCGCGACCGTCGAAGAGGCTGGTGACCGAGCCGTCCTCGAAGACCTGGTGGATCGCTTCCGCGACGAGCGGGGCGATCGACAGAACCGTCAGGTTCGGGAACCGGCGCTCGTCCGGGATCGGCAGCGTGTTGGTCAGCACGACTTCCTTGGCGCCGCAGTTCGACAGCCGCTCCACGGCGGGGCCGGACAGCACGGCGTGGGTGGAAGCGATGATGACGTCGCTGGCGCCGGCCGCGAGCAGCTGCTCGGTGGCCTTGGTGATCGTGCCGCCGGTGTCGATCATGTCGTCGACCAGCACGCACAGCCGGCCCTCGACGTCACCGACGACGCGGTTGGCGACCACCTGGTTGGGCTTGCTGGGGTCGCGCGTCTTGTGGATGAACGCCAGCGGCGTGCCACCCAGGTCGTCGGCCCACTTCTCGGCGACGCGAACACGACCGGAGTCCGGGGAGACCACGGTGATGTTCTGGTCGGTGTAGGTCTCGCTGATGTAGTTCGCGAGCAGCTTCTGCGCCATCAGGTGGTCCACGGGACCGTCGAAGAACCCCTGGATCTGGTCGGTGTGCAGGTCCACGACCATGATCCGGTCAGCACCGGCGGTCTTGAACAGGTCCGCCATCAGCCGCGCCGAGATCGGCTCGCGGCCCTTGTGCTTCTTGTCCTGACGGGCGTAGCCGTAGAACGGGATGACCACGGTGATGCGCTTGGCGCTGGCGCGCTTGAGCGCGTCCACCATGATCAGCTGCTCCATGATCGCGTCATTGAGCGGCGTGCAGTGCGACTGGATCACAAAGGCGTCGCAGCCACGAACGGACTCGTCGTAGCGCACGAAGATCTCGCCGTTGGCGAACTGGTACGCGGCCTGGGGCGTGACCGTCACGTCGAGCTGCTTGGCCACCTCCTCGGCAAGTTCCGGGTGGCTGCGGCCGGAGAAGAGCTTGAGGCTCTTCTTCGGGGTCGCAGACATGGCACTCACGGTCATCGTCCCTCCCCGTTCGACGTCTCTGCGTCATCGGTCGGTTCATTGCCCAAAGCCCGCTGTGCGGCCTGGTCGGCGGCGGTGCCCGGGCGGCGCTTGGCCACCCAGCCATCGATGTTTCGCTGCCTCCCGCGGGCGACCGCCATCGCGCCCGGGGGGACATCTTGGGTGATCACCGAGCCGGCGGCGGTGTAAGCGCCGTCGCCGATCTCCACCGGTGCGACGAACATGTTGTCCGCGCCGGTCCGGGAGTGTGATCCGATTTTGGTGTGATGCTTGTTCACACCGTCGTAGTTGACGAAGACGGTGGCGGCGCCGATGTTGGACTTCTCGCCGATCGTCGCGTCGCCGACGTAGCTCAGGTGCGGCACCTTGGTGCCCTCGCCGATCTCGGCGTTCTTGGTCTCGACGAAGGTGCCGATCTTGCCCTTGGCGCCCAGCGAGGTGCCGGGCCGCAGGAAGGCGAAGGGGCCGACGTTGGCGTTCGGGCCGATCTCCGCGCCCTCGCCGTGGCTGCGCACGACCGACGCGCCGGCGTGGATCGTGCAGTTCGTCAGCGTGGTGTCGGGGCCGACGGTGGCGCCCTCGCCGACGGTGGTGCCCGCGCGCAGCTGCACGCCCGGCTCCAGCGTCACGTCGCGGGCCAGGGTCACGTCGCAGTCCAGCCACACCGTGGCCGGGTCGACGACGGTGACGCCCTCGCGCATCCAGCGCGTCACCAGCCGGCGGTTGAGCTCAACACCGAGCCGGGACAGCTGCACGCGGTCGTTGACGCCTTCGACCAGCCACGTGTCCGAGCAGATCATGGTGCCGACGCTGCGGCCGTCGCCGCGGGCGATGGACAGCACGTCGGTCAGGTAGAGCTCGCCCTGGGCGTTGTCGGTGGACAGCCGCTTGAGCGCGCCGGTGAGCACCTCGGCGTCGAAGGCGTAGACCCCGGAGTTGATCTCGGTGATCGCGGCCTGCGCCGGCGTGGCGTCCTTCTGCTCGACGATGCCGGTGACCTGACCGGAGGTGTCCCGGGTGATCCGGCCGTAGCCGGTCGGGTCGGCGACGACCGAGGTCAGCACCGTGACGGCGTTGCCGGAGGCGGCGTGCTCGTCGAGCATCGCGCGCAGCGTGCCGGCGTCGAGCAGCGGCACGTCGCCGTAGCTGACCAGCACCGTTCCGGCGAGACCGTCGGGGAGCTCGGACAGGCCGCAGGACACGGCGTGGCCGGTGCCCAGCTGCTCTTCTTGGACGGCGGTGGTGATCGGGCGGTCGAGCGAGTCCGACACCGAGCTCAAGTGCTCGGCGACGGCGTCGCGGCCGTGCCCGAGCACGACGACCAGTTGATCGGGATCGATCCCCGCGGCGGCGCGGACGGCGTGTTCGACGAGGGGCCTGCCGGCGATCCGGTGCAGCACCTTCGGTGTCGCCGATCGCATCCTGGTGCCCTCCCCGGCCGCCAGCACGACGGTGCTGACCGGTTCCGGGTGCGCAGCAGCGCGCTGAGAGGAGGGCTGGGCGTTGTCGCCCTGGAGCATCAGCGCTCTCCCTTGATCTCTAGAAGCGGCCTGCCGAGTCGGGATCCGGCGCCGGCCGACGTGCCTGTTGCGTCCAAGCGGGTGAAGGGTAACCGCACGGGTCGTCCTTCACCTTCGGCGCCCCTGCCCTTCCGGCAGCAGCTGCGATGGTACCGCCGTTCGGCTGGACGGTGACGGATGAAAGGGCCCCCTAGCTGGGCCAATGTGATCTTTCCCCGACCAGTTGACACGTCGCTTCAGCGCGCGTCCGGCGGAATCCAGACAGCTTGATCGATTTCGGACGGCGGCTCGACCGGGTGAGGCTCGGTGCGGTCGTTGACTCCGGAGAGTGCTGTGACGCGGTTCCCACCGTTGCGCTTCGCCTGGTACATCGCGGCGTCGGCGCGGGCGAGGACCTGCGCGGCGGACTCCTGCGGGCGCATCGCCACCACGCCGATCGACAGCGTCACACCCCGGGACAGCTCCGGCGCCAGGCAGTCGACCGCCTCCACCGTGCGGTGCAGCGCGGCCTCGGCGGCGCTGAGCGTCGCGCCGGGCAGCAGGACCACGAACTCGTCACCGCCGTACCGGGCCACGAAGTCGTCGGTGCGCAGCGTGTCGCGCAGGTTGCGGGCGACGGTGCGCAGCACGTCGTCGCCCTCGGCGTGCGAGCAGCGGTCGTTGACGCCCTTGAAGCCGTCCAGGTCGACCAGCGCGACCGCCAGCGGCTGCACCTCCGGGGCGCCGAGCAGGGTCTCCAGCCGGTCGTCGAGCGCGCGCCGGTTGGACAGCCCGGTCAGCGGGTCCTCGCGCGCCTGGCGGGTGATCGCGTCGTGCTTGTGGCTCAGCCGGGAGTTCTCCAGGCGCGTGGCCAACGTGGACACCCGGGCTTCGCGCATCGCCCACAGCTCGGTCTCCAGCTCCAGCGCGTAGTCGCGCAGGGCGTCCCGGGGGCGGTCCGGAGCCAGCTCGGTGAGCAGCGCGAACTCCCTGGCCAGCGAGATCCGCAGGGTGGGTTCGGAGGAGTCGTGGCTCAGCGTGGTCAGCGTCTCCGACAGCACCCGCACCGCGTCGTCGCGGTGGTCGCCGCGCACCAGGCAGCGGGAGAGCGCGATCGCCATGATGATCTGCTCCCGCGGGTGCATCGAGCGGTCGAGGTGACGCATCTCCTCCAGCCGCGTGATGTGGTCGGCCGACGGGGAGGCCAGGGCGTGCGCGGCACCCAGCACCGGCATCTGCTCGGCGGCGGTGCGGTTGGACACGCGCGGGAACAGCGACTCCCGCCACGGGCCTTCGACGGCGACGGCGAGCGCGGAGGCGGTGGAGAACTGGCTGGCGGCCTCGTCCTGCAGCCCGACGCGTTCCAGCCGCAGACCCCAGCCCAGCTGCATGCGGCAGCGGTTGATCATGTGCACGGCGATCTCGTGCGGCCCGCCGCTCTCGCGGATGCGCTGGTGGGCGCGGGCCATCACCTCGTCGGCCATCTCGTAGACGCCCAGCTGGGTCAGCACCAGGCCGATGTCGATCAGCGAGGTGGCCAGCAGGCGTTCCCAGGAGCGGCGGCCGAGCGTGCGGTCGGGGGCCAGCTCCTCGTCGAGCATCGCCAGGCCGTGCGCGACCTCGGTCAGCGCGTTGTCCTCGGCGCCCACGAGCAGCGCGCGCCGGCCGCGCAGCGCGTGCGCGTCGGCCTGCAGCACTTCGAGGCCGTGGCGCTTGGTGTGGCTGAGCAGCTCGTCCAGCAGCACGTCGGCGCTGTCCACCAGTTCGGCGGTGGTCAGGCGCAGGGCGGCGCAGTGCCGGAGGAGCTGGGCGACGATGCGCGGTTCACCCCGGCGCTGGGCTTCGGCGAGGAGGTTGTCGGCTTCGCGGATCGTGCTGGACTGGCCGGCCGGGGCGCTGTGCTGGCCGACTGCGTTGAGTTCGCGGGCGCGACCGACCAACCACGCGTCGGATACCTCGCCCAGCGTGGTGACCGGATCTTCGCGCACGGCGGCAGTGTCGTCGCGCAGCGGCGCACACCCCCTGTTCACCTTGTCTCCCGGGGATCCCGGGCGGTGCGCGTGGCCGCGTACCGCGTCGGGCCCGGGAGGGCTGCTCGCTCCGCCGCCAGGATTCGAACCTGGACCATCGGAACCAAAATCCGAGGTGCTGCCTTTACACCACGGCGGATTGGGCGCATCAGGCCCCCGGAACCGGGCGTTGCGCGCCGGCGCCGCAGCGTGAGCTTACCGGTCGGTGACAACGCCCGGTGGCACCCTGCCGAGATCGTCACGTGGCCGGCCGAATCCGAGTGCCGGCCGGGGTTGCGCGGGGGTCGGGGACGCGGTGCCGGGCGGCAGGGCGGAGCGAGCGGCTGCCGTCGTTGGGGTCGAGGTGCGGCGGGAAGTCGGGGGCTGAGGCTCGGAAGCCCGCACGGCTGGTTCTGGGCAGGCACACCGGGGAGACGGAACGGGACGGGCCCCGGTTGCACGGCGAGATGCGGACGATCGGGTGAACACATAAGTGAAGACACGCCCGGAAAATGGCGACACGCCGCTTTTTTTCTTCGGGGGGTGACGATTTCGCATCAAACAACTTACGCTAGCGTAAGTTACGGTCCCGTAGGGTGGAGGTGTTGCGGGACCACGACCACCCGGTGCTGACAACCGTTTACCCACCTCCCCAACGCCATTCGAGGTATTGAGCATGACCGCAGCAACCGAGCGCGTCGCCGCTCCGGGCGTCGGCGCTGAATCCGGGCCGAAGCCCCTGACCACCGGGCCGCAGACGGCCGGGCGGTCGTCCTTGGTGTACGCCTTCCTCCTGATCCCGATGACCGCGCTGATCGCATCCGTCCCGGTCCTGTGGGGCTGGGGCATCGGCCCGGTCGACATCGCCCTGGCGGTGGCGTTCTGGCTGATCAGCGGCCTGGGCGTGACCGTCGGCTTCCACCGGTACTTCACGCACGGCGCCTTCAAGGCCAACCGCGGCGTCAAGATCGCTCTGGCCATCGCGGGAATGATGTCTGTGCAGGGCCCGGTGATCACCTGGGTCGCCGACCACAGGCGTCACCACGCCTACTCCGACCGCGAGGGCGACCCGCACTCGCCGTGGCTGTACGGCACCTCCGCCGTGGCGTTGACCAAGGGTTTCTGGCACTCCCACATGGGCTGGATGTTCAGCCGCGAGATGACCAACGAGGACCGGTTCGCCCCGGACCTGCTCAAGGACCGCGACATCGTCTGGGCCAACAAGCTGTTCCCGGTGTGGACGGCGCTGAGCCTCGTGCTGCCGGCGCTGCTCGGCGGTCTGTTCACCTGGTCGCTGTGGGGGGCGCTCACCGGGTTCTTCTGGGCCGGGCTCGTGCGCGTGTCGTTCCTGCACCACATCACGTGGTCGGTCAACTCGATCTGCCACATGATCGGTGAGCGGCCCTTCAAGAGCCGCGACAAGGCCGCCAACTTCTGGCCGCTGGCGATCCTGTCCTTCGGCGAGTCCTGGCACAACTCGCACCACGCCGACCCGACCTGCGCGCGGCACGGCGTGCTGCGCGGGCAGCTGGACATCTCGGCGCGCACGATCTGGATCTTCGAGAAGCTGGGTTGGGCCTGGAAGGTCCGCTGGCCCAACGAGAAGCGCCTCGCGCGCATCGCGGTCACCGACCACAAGGGCTGACCGCTCACGACCGGAGGTGCCCGTGCGGTGAGAACCGCGCGGGCACCTCGTTGTCTCGGGCCTGCACCTCGAACGCGGGTCCCTCACCTAGGGTGGGTCGAGTGGCAGGACGGAGACGCGGGCGGAACGCGCCCGAACCGGCGGCGCCGACGCGGGCTCCGGCCCGGACGCGCGCCCGGATGACGGGCAAGGAACGACGCCAACAACTGCTGGACGTGGCTCGCGCGCTGTTCGCGGAGAAGGGCTTCGACGGCACCTCCATCGAGGAGATCGCCCATCGCGCCGGCGTGTCCAAGCCGGTGGTCTACGAGCACTTCGGCGGCAAGGAGGGCGTGTACGCGGTCGTCGTCGACCGCGAGATGCGCAACCTGCTGGACCTGATCGTCTCCGCGCTCGACGCCGGGCACCCCAGGGTGCTGCTGGAGCAGGCCGCGCACGCGCTGGTCGACTACATCGACGAGAACACCGACGGGTTCCGGGTCCTGGTCCGCGACTCCCCGGTGGCCAGCAGCAGCGGGACGTTCTCCAGCCTGCTCAACGACATAGCCAGTCAGGTGGAGCACATCCTCGGGCTGCAGTTCACCGCCCGCGGCTACGACGCCAAGCTCGCGCCGCTCTACAGCCAGGCCCTCGTCGGCATGGTCGCGCTCACCGGGCAGTGGTGGCTGGAGGCGCGCAAGCCGAAGAAGGAAGAGGTCGCCGCGCACCTGGTCAACCTCGCCTGGAACGGGCTCTCCCACCTGGAGCACAAACCCAAACCAACGATCAGGTGACCTACGCCTAGCAGCTGGTTGCCTTGCTGGGCGGTGCGGGCTGAGTCCCACACCTGGAACAGGACTTCGCCGCCCTCTACAGCGTGATCCGCAGCAGTTCGTCGTTGGTGCCGTTCGAGGTGGTGACGTAGAGGCTGCCGTCCGGGGCTTGGCGGGCGGCGCGCAGCCGGCCGTGGGTGTCGTCGAGCTCCGCGGGGATCTCCGGCGGGGACAGGGTGCCGTCGGGGTGGGGCCGGAAGACCAGGAGCTTGCTCCCCTTCAGCGCCGGCACCACCAGGGCCCCGTCCAGCTCGCCCCACTGCGGACCGGTGAGGAACTCCGCCGCGCAGACCGCTTCGGTCGACGAGCCGGAGGACCACGCCGCGCCGACCGCGTCGGGGAAGCGCTGCAGATCGGTCATCGGCACCGACTCGTCGTACTCGTCGGTGGTTCCGCCTCGCGACGGGTCCCAGCCGTAGTTGCCGCCCGGCCGCAGGACGTTGACCTCGTCGTCGACGTCGGGGCCGTGCTCGGCGACGAACACCCGGCCGTCGGGGTGCAGCGCGACGCCCTGCGGATTGCGGTGGCCGTAGGTGTGGACCAGCCGCTCGTGCGGATCGGGGGAGTCGGCGAAGGGGTTGTCCGGCATCGCCGCACCCGTGTCGAGGTTCATCCGCAGGACCTTCCCGCCGAGCGAGGTGCGGTCCTGCGCGAGCGGCGCCTGAGCGGTGTCACCCGTGCTGACCAGCAGCGACCCGTCCGCGCCGAGTTCCGGGCGGCAGCCCGAGTGCCGGCCGGAGGAGTTGATCGGCAGGCCGGTGAGCAGGTCGCCGACGCGGTCCGCGCGCGAGCCGTCCTCGGCCAGGTGCCACTTGACCAGCCGGATGTCGACCGGGTTCCCGCCTTCCTGGTGCGTCTGGCACGTGATGAAGGTGCGGTTGTTCGCGAAGTCGGGGTGCACGAGCAGACCCATCAGCCCGCCCTCGCCCTCGGCGCGGACCGAGGTCAGATCGGCCTGCACTTCGCGGGTCTGGCCGCCGCTGACCAGCGCGAACTTCCCGGGGCGCTGGCTGATCAGGGAGCTGCCGTCGGGCAGGAAACCGACGTCCCACGCGTGTTCGAGCCCGGAGGCGACCGTCTCGACCTTCAGCTGCGGTGCGGCGGCGCCGGCGGGGTTCGGGGGTGCCGTCGCGCAACCGGCGGCGACCAGGGACAGGACCATCGCTGCGGTTCTGATGCCTGACATGAAGATCAGTGTGTCACCGATCACGTCTCCGCCAACGGGTCGTCGTGTTTCCGTCATACCTGCGTCGTAGTCTGGGGTACCCACTCCCAGAGTGGCCGCCGCCTCTGGCCCATCTTTCCCGGGCAGAGGTGTGTCCGCATTCGCTTTTCTCCGCTGCGAGGTTGCTCCATGAGCCAGGCCGGTCCCCTGCGCGGACTGCTCGACAACGTGCTGCGCGATCCCGCCCTGCGGCGCCTGGTGGCCGCTGCGGACAGCCCGCGCCTGGTCGTGGAGGGCCCGGCCGCAGCGCGTCCGCTGACCGCCGCCGCGCTCGCCGCGGGGGCGGACCGCCCGGTCCTGCTGGTCACCGCCACCGGCCGCGAGGCGGAGGAAGCCGCCGCCGCGACCGCCGACCTGCTCGGTCCCGAGGGCGTGGAGGTCTTCCCGTCCTGGGAGACGCTGCCGCACGAGCGCCTCTCGCCGCGCGCCGACACCGTCGGCCGCAGGCTCTCGGTGCTGCGCAGGCTGGCCCACCCCGAGGAGCACCCGTGCGGGCAGGTGCGGGTGCTGGTCACCACGGTCCGCAGCCTCATCCAGCCGATCGCGCCCGGTCTCGGCGAACTGCGCCCGGTGCGGCTGTCGGTCGGCGACGAGGTCGACTTCCAGGAGACCGTCGAACACCTGGCGGGACTGGCCTACGACCGCGTCGACATGGTCGAGAAGCGCGGCGAGTTCGCCGTGCGCGGCGGCATCGTCGACGTCTTCCCGCCCACCGAGGAGCACCCGCTGCGGGTGGAGTTCTGGGGCGACGAGGTCACCGAGATCCGCCCGTTCTCGGTCGCCGACCAGCGCTCCCTGCCCGAGGCCACCGACACCGACCTGACCGCGCCCGCCTGCCGCGAACTGCTGATCACCGAGCAGGTCGCCGAGCGCGCGGGCAAGCTCGCCGAGCAGCACCAGGCCGACTCGCACCTCGCCGAGATGCTGGGCAAGATCGCCGGCGGCGCTCCGGTCGAGGGCATGGAAGCCCTCATCCCGGCGCTGTGCGAAGGCGAGATGCAGCTGCTCAGCGACCTCGTCCCGGCGGGCACGCACGTCGTCCCGGCCGATCCGGAGAAGATCCACGCCCGCGCCGCCGACCTGGTGCGCACCGGCCAGGAGTTCCTCGAGGCGTCCTGGATGGTCGCCGCCGACGGCGGCAAGGCCCCCATCGACCTGGGCGCCTCCGCCTACCGGGGTCTCGCCGAGGTCGCCGAGCACACCCGCGCCATCGGCCTGCCCTGGTGGCCGCTGACCCAGCTGACCAGCGAGGAAGGCGAGGACGACGAGGTCGTCCGGCTCACCCTCAAGCAGCCCGACGCCTACCGCGGCGAGATCGAGCGCGCCAACGCCGACCTGCGCGCCCACGTCACCTCGGGCGGCGCGGCGGTGCTGGTCGTGGCCGGTGCGGGCACCGCGCAGCGCGCCGTGCAGCAGCTGCGCGAAGCCGAGCTCCCCGCCTCGCTCGCCGAGGACGGGCTGGCCGACGAACCCGCGGCCGGTGTGGTCACGGTCGTGCGCGGCGGGCTCGAAGACGGCTTCGCCGCGCCGGAGATCGCGCTGGTGGTGCTCACCGAGGCCGACCTGACCGGGGGCAGGCACGGCACGTCCACCAAGGACATGCGCCGGATGCCCTCGCGCCGCCGCAACGCCGTCGATCCGCTGGCGCTCAAGACCGGCGACTTCGTGGTGCACGACCAGCACGGCATCGGCAAGTACGTCGAGATGGTGCAGCGCACCGTCGGAGGCGCCACCCGCGAGTACCTGGTGCTGGAGTACGCCTCCAGCAAGCGCGGCCAGCCCGGCGACCGGCTCTTCGTGCCCACCGACCAGCTCGACGAGATCACCCGCTACGTCGGCGGCGAGACGCCGACGCTGAACAAGCTCGGCGGCTCGGACTGGAAGAACACCAAGGCCAAGGCGCGCAAGGCGGTCAAGGAGATCGCCGCCGAGCTCGTGCAGCTCTACGCCGCCCGCCAGTCCTCGCCCGGCCACGCCTTCGGCGGCGACACCCCGTGGCAGCGGGAGCTGGAGGACGCCTTCCCCTACACCGAGACCGGCGACCAGCTCGCCGCGATCGACGAGGTCAAGGCCGACATGCAGCGCTCGGTGCCGATGGACCGCGTGATCTGCGGCGACGTCGGCTACGGCAAGACCGAGATCGCGGTGCGCGCGGCGTTCAAGGCGGTGCAGGACGGCAAGCAGGTCGCCGTGCTGGTGCCCACGACTCTGCTCGCGCAGCAGCACCTCAACACCTTCGCCGACCGGATGCGCTCGTTCCCGGTGACCATCAAGGGCCTGTCCCGGTTCACCGACCCGATGGAGTCCGAGCAGACGATCAAGGGCCTGGCCGACGGCGAGGTCGACATCGTCATCGGCACGCACCGCCTGCTGCAGACCGGAGTCCGCTACAAGGACCTGGGCCTGGTGATCGTCGACGAGGAGCAGCGCTTCGGCGTCGAGCACAAGGAGCACATCAAGGCGCTGCGCACGCACGTCGACGTGCTGACCATGTCGGCGACGCCGATCCCGAGAACGCTGGAGATGAGCATGGCCGGCATCCGCGAGATGTCGACCATCCTGACCCCGCCGGAGGAGCGGCACCCGGTGCTGACCTACGTCGGCTCCTACGACACGAAGCAGGTGGGCGCGGCGATCCGCCGCGAGCTGCTGCGCGACGGGCAGGTGTTCTTCGTGCACAACCGGGTCAGCGACATCGAGAAGGCGGCCCGCCAGCTGCGCGAGCTCGTCCCGGAGGCGCGGATCGTCACCGCGCACGGGCAGATGAACGAGGAGCGGCTGGAGAAGATCATCCAGGGCTTCTGGGAGCGCGAGCACGACGTGCTGGTGTGCACCACGATCATCGAGACGGGCCTGGACATCTCCAACTCCAACACGCTGATCGTGGACCGCTCCGACATGCTCGGCCTCGCCCAGCTGCACCAGCTGCGCGGACGCGTCGGCCGGGCGCGGGAACGCGGCTACGCGTACTTCCTGTACCCGCCGGAGAAGCCGCTGACCGACACCGCGCACGACCGGCTGGCGACGATCGCGCAGAACTCCGAGCTGGGCGCCGGCATGGCCGTGGCGATGAAGGACCTGGAGATCCGCGGCGCGGGCAACATCCTCGGCGCCGAGCAGTCCGGGCACATCGCCGGTGTCGGTTTCGACCTCTACGTGCGGCTGGTGGGGGAGGCCGTCGACGCCTTCCGCAGGCACGCCGGTGCCGGGCCCGCCGAGGGCGAGGAGGAGCTCACCGACGTGCGCGTGGACCTGCCGATCGACGCGCACATCCCGCACGACTACGTGCCCGGCGAGCGGCTTCGGCTGGAGGCGTACCGGAAGCTGGCCGCAGCGGCGAATCCGGACGACCTGGAGGCCGTGCGCGCCGAGCTCACCGACCGCTACGGGCCGCTGCCGGAACCGGTGGAACGGCTGCTCAAGGTCGCCCGCTTCCGGCAGGTGTGCCGCGAGCACGGCGTCCGCGAGGTGACGTTGCAGGGCACGTCGCTGCGCTTCGCACCGCTGGAACTGCCCGACTCCAAGCAGGTCCGGCTCAAGCGCCTGTTCCCGAAGGCCGTCTACAAGCCGGCCCTGCGCACCGTCTCGCTGCCGCGCCCCACCGAAGGCGCGGCAGGAGGGCGCATGGGAGCACCGCAGCTGCGGGATGAGGCACTGCTCGAATGGTGCGCAGACTTCCTCGAAACCCTCACCAGCTCACCGGTTCCGGCTTGAGGGGTTTTTCCAGTGGTCGTCGTGCTCAGCGGTGCGGGTGGCGGAACTGACACGCCCTCTGGCGCCGGGATCCGCGACTTGAGTATGAACGGATACGCGGCGCTGCGGCTGTCCTCCCCAGAAGACGTGTCAGAACCCGCGGCGGTGCCGGTTGCTCGGGTGGGGTACTGAGAAGGCACCTTCGGTGCTTGCCTGACGGTGGTTGAGCGCTCTTCTCAGGTTCTGACGGTGGTTGGCGAGAGTTCGACTTCGGACAGTGTTGTGGCTTCATCTGAGGGTTACTTCGTGAGAGGGTGCCCGCGTGACGATCTCGCTGCGCCGTGGCCGCTTGTTCGCTTCTCTCGCCGTTGCCGGTGTGCTGTTGTCGGGGTGCGGTTCCGGGCCCAGCCAGGTCGGTGCCGCCGCGATCGTCGGTGACCAGCGGATTCCGGTCACCGAGGTGCAGTCCTGGTTCTCCGAGGTGCTGGCGAAGGAGCCGGAGCTCAAGCCGCAGCTGCGTGAGCAGGGCCAGTACGACGAGCTCGGGCGGACGCTGGCCGGTCAGCTGGTGCGCCAGGAGCTCGTCGCGCAGGCCGCTCGGGAGAACGGGCTGACCGCGTCTGAGCAGCAGATCACCGGCATGATCAACCAGTGGGGCGGTCCGCAGGCCACCGAGGGCAAGATCTTCACGCCCGAGAACCTGCACGAGATGGCCCGCACCGAAGCGCTGGTGACCGAGCTGGGCCGCCGCTACTTCGACGGCTTGGCGGTCACCTTCGACTTCACGCAGGCCACCACCCGCGCCGAGGCCGAGCGCAAGGCCCACCAGATGGCGCAGGGCGACGCCGCCGTCCGCGACCTGATCGCCGCCGACGCCAAGGCAGGCCTGCCGGCCTCGGCCGGTCAGCAGCTGCGCGCGCTCGACAGCCCGAAGCTCGCCGCCTCCACTCCGCTGTTCAGCGCCGAGCCGGGCACGGTCCTGGCCTTCGAACCGGAACCCAACTCCGGCCAGTGGCTGGTCGCGCTCATCCGCGACCGCAAGGCCGCACCGACGGCCAACCCGACCGGTGGCGTGGACGACCAGACGTTGCAGGGCGTCGGCACCTCCCTGCTGGGCGCCACCGCCGACCGCGTCGGCGTCACCCTCAGCCCCCGCTACGGCGTGTGGGACCCGATCGGCCTCCAGCCCGTGCCGAACGAGGGCGAGACCACGGGCTTCCGCATCGAGCCGCACCACCACGAGGGCGCCTGAGCCGGTTTTCGGCTGATGTGGCGCACGTCGCTGAACCCCGGTCGTCCCCGGTTGGGACAATCGTCGTATGAGCGAGCTGCGGGTGGCCGAAGGTACTGCGATCGTCCTGGTGGACGACAGGCTCGGCGAGGCGTTGCCCGCGGCCGCGTTGCCGCTGGTCCGCAAGGCCGCCGAGGTCTTCGCGGGAGCCGGTCTGTCGGCGGCGGCCAAGGCCGCGCTCGACGTTCCCGAAGCACCGCAGGACCTCGTCGAGCGGGCCGCGACCGCGCCGACCGTGCTGATCACCGGTGAGATCGACGCCGCCGCCGAATCGCTGCGCGCGGCGGGCGCCTCCGTCGTCGCCTCGCCCGCGCCCGCCGGGGTGGAGCTGCTGGACGCCGTGACCGTGATGGACCGGCTGCGCTCGCCGGGCGGCTGCCCGTGGGACGCCGAGCAGGACCACGACTCGCTGCGCCAGTACCTCGTCGAGGAGACCTACGAGCTGCTCGACGCGATCGCGGAGAAGGACCGCTCCGCGCTGCGCGAGGAGCTCGGGGACGTGCTGCTGCAGGTCCTCTTCCACGCCCGGGTCGCCGCCGAGGACTCCGAGGACCCGTTCGACGTCGACGCCGTCGCGGCGGGTCTGGTCAGCAAGCTCGTCAGCAGGCATCCGCACGTCTTCGCCGACGACAGCACCGTGCTCGACACCGAGTCGCAGCACGCGCGCTGGGAGGAGCTCAAGCAGCAGGAGAAGCAGCGGGAGTCCATCGTGGACGGTGTCGCGCTCGGTCAGCCCGCCGTCGCGCTGGCCGCCAAGCTCACCCAGCGGGCGGGCCGGGCCGGAATCCCGCTGTCCGCGATGCCTTCCGGCGAGGACACCGGTTCGGCGCTGTTCGCGCTGGCGGCCGAGGCCAAGCTCGGCGGGATCGACCCGGAGGACGCGCTGCGCGGGGTCGCCCTGGAGTTCGCGGAGCGCATCCGCGCGGCCGAACGCCGCGCCCGCGAGTCGGGCGGCACCGCGCCGACCGCCGACGAGTGGCACGAGCTCCTCGGTGGTTCCGATGCGTGACCGCCGAGCGCTGGCGCTGCCGCTGCTGCTCGCCCTCGCCGCCTGCTCCCCGCCACCCGCACCCACGTCAGAACCGCCGTCGGCGTCGGCGCCGCCCGATCCCGGCGTCGCCCCGCCGAGGGTCGAGCTGCTGGCGCCGGGGGCGTCGTCGCCGGACCGGCCGCAGGCGCAGCTGATCGACTGGTCCGAGCGGATGTCCGACGAGCTCAACATCCCCCGCGCCGCGCTGCAGGCCTACGGCTACGCGCAGCAGGCGATGAACGCCTCCGTCCCCGGCTGCGGGTTGAGCTGGACGGTGCTGGCGGGCATCGGCTCGGTGGAGTCCAGCCACGGCAGGCACGGCGGTGCCCGGCTCGACGAGACCGGCAGGCCCGAACCCCGCATCATCGGCTTACCACTGGACGGCAGCGCCGGCGTCAAGGCGATCCGGGACACCGACGGCGGGGGCCTCGACGGGGACCCGGTGTGGGACAGGGCGGTCGGGCCGCTGCAGTTCATCCCGTCGACCTGGCGCAAGTACGAGGTCGACGCCGACGGTGACGGTGTCGCCGACCCGCAGGACCTCGACGACGCCGCGCTGACCGCGGGGCGGTACCTGTGCGCGGTCGGCCACGACCTGCGCGACGGCGACCGGTTCTGGGCAGCGCTGCTGGACTACAACCAGTCCCGCAGCTACGGCCAGGACGTCATCGACTACGCCGACCACTACGGGAAGACCAGCCGGTCACTGCCGGCCGAGGGATGATCCCGGAGGGTGGTCGGTGTCCGGAAGTGCTGGAGCCGGGGGCTACCTGCAAGTAGCCTGTGCGAGTGATCAGGACCTCGCCAACGGTGCTCGCGGCCCTCGGACGCCTCGCGCTGGCCGTCTCGCTGCTGGCCGCGATGGTCGTCGGCGTCGCCCTGGTCAACGTCCTCGGCGCCCCGCCGAAGGCGCCGGTGGCCGCGCCGCCGCGCCCTGAGGACCCCAAGCCCGCGCCGGTCGCGCCCGGATCGATCGCGCCACCGGTCCAGGCCCCGCAGGTGGAGACCCCGCCGCAGCCCCAGCCCGGCGTCGACCCCGTGCGCGAGTGGGCGAACCAGGTCTCGGCGGTCGTCGACCTCCCGGCTCGCGCGGTCGTCTCCTACGTCAACGCGGACCTGGCGATGCGCCAGCACCAGCCGAGCTGCCGGATCTCCTGGACCACGCTGGCCGGCATCGGCCGCATCGAGTCCAACCACGGCCGGTTCGGCCACCGGCAGCTGCGCGAGGACGGCCGCCCGTCGGTGCCGATCATCGGCATCAAGCTCGACGGCGGCCCCAACGTGCGGCTGATCCCGGACAGCGACGGGGGAGCGCTGGACGGCGACGTCGAGCACGACCGGGCCGTCGGTCCCATGCAGTTCATCCCCACGACGTGGCGCAAGTGGGCCACCGACGGCAGCGGCGACGGCCGCGGCGACCCGCAGAACCTCGACGACGCGGCCGTCTCCGCCGCGCGCTACCTCTGCGCGAACGGCCGCGACATGTCCACCGGCTCGGGCTGGTGGCAGGGCGTCATGTCCTACAACAACTCCGTCGAGTACGCCCAGAAGGTCTTCGGCCTGGCGGAGAACTACGCAGCAGCAGGAAACCCCCGCCGCTGACCCGGGCCCCACGTCACCGACACCCGACCACAGGACCCCAGCGGATCTCGCGCACCCGGATTTCAGCGGAACTGGGCACCGGATCTCAGTGGAAATCGGGGTCCTGGTTTCCACTGAAATCCGGTCGAGGTGGTGCGGGAGGGTGCTTGCTTCGCGCGGGTCCGAACGATCTGGGGGTCAGGAGGAGCGGACGGCTATGTGGGCGTTGATCTCGCCGAGGGCCTCTTGGTAGGCCGGGTCCGGGTACATGGTGGCGGCCAGGCGGAGCTGTGCCCTGGCCTCGTTGAGACGACCCTGCCGTTGCAGCGTCCGGCCCAGGACCAGTCGCGCGTAGTGGTCGGACGGATCGATCTCCAGCACGCGCAGGAACGCGCGTTCGGCGCGGCGCAGCTGCGCCGAGAAGTAGTACGCCCGCCCCAGGAGCAGCTGCACGCTCGGCTTGTCGGGGGCGACGTCGACAACGGGTTCGAGGACTCGGAGGGCCTCCAGCGGGCGGCGCTGCGCGAGCAGCTCCTCCGCTCGCCGGAACGCTTCGACGGTGCCTTCGTTCGTCATGGCGCGGACAACGTTAATCCGCGATCGGCTGTTCCGAGACCTCCGACCGGATGGTCTTGTGGTGACGCAGAGGTATCGAGCGCCCCACGTCGAGGCGACTTCGCGGTGCCGTGACCTCCCCGAAGGCGAACGGCCGACGAACACCGGGTGTGGAGACCGAGCGGCGCAGATCACGGCATCGCGAGTCTGCGGCGAGCGCTGCGCCCGCCCGGTTAGGCTCGTAGTCGGTTGTCGGGGCGGACAGCCGGTTCGCGGCGTGCGGGAACGTCGTGTCGGTTGCTCCCGTCCTATGAGTCCAAGCTGGTTAGGAGCACACGTGGCGATCATCGAACAGGTCGGCGCCCGCGAGATCCTCGATTCGCGCGGTAACCCCACCGTCGAGGTCGAAGTGGCATTGGAGGACGGCACGCTCAGTCGCGCGGCGGTCCCCTCGGGCGCCTCGACCGGCGAACACGAGGCCGTCGAGTTGCGCGACGGCGACGCCGGCCGCTACGGCGGCAAGGGCGTGGAGAACGCCGTCTCGGCCGTGCTGGACGAGATCGGACCCGAACTGACCGGTCTGGACGCCACCGAGCAGCGCGTGGTCGACCAGAAGCTGGTGGACCTCGACGGCACCCCGGACAAGTCCCGGCTGGGCGCCAACGCGATCCTCGGCGTCTCGCTGGCGGTGGCCAAGGCCGCCGCGGAGGCGTCCGAGCTGGAGCTGTTCCGCTACATCGGCGGACCGAACGCGCACGTGCTGCCGGTGCCGATGATGAACATCCTCAACGGTGGTGCTCACGCCGACACCGGTGTGGACATCCAGGAGTTCATGATCGCGCCGATCGGTGCGGACACCTTCGCCGACGCGCTGCGCTGGGGTGCCGAGACCTACCACGCGCTGAAGTCGGTCCTGAAGGCCAAGGGCCTTCCGACCGGTCTGGGCGACGAGGGCGGTTTCGCCCCCGACCTGCCCAACAACCGCGAGGCGCTGGACCTGATCGCCTCGGCGATCGAGAAGGCCGGCTACAAGCTGGGCCGCGACATCGTGCTGGCCCTCGACGTGGCTGCCACCGAGTTCTTCAACGAGGGCACCTACAACTTCGAGGGCACCAAGCGCACCGCCGACCAGATGGCGGAGTACTACCAGGAGCTCGTCTCGGCCTACCCGCTGGTGTCCATCGAGGACCCGCTGGGCGAGGACGACTGGGACGGCTGGGTCAAGCTGACCAAGCAGGTCGGCGACAAGGTGCAGCTGGTCGGCGACGACCTGTTCGTCACCAACCCGGAGCGCCTGGAGGACGGCATCAACAAGGGTGCCGCCAACGCGCTGCTGGTCAAGGTCAACCAGATCGGCACGCTCTCGGAGACCCTGGACGCGGTCAGCCTGGCCACCTCGTGCGGCTACAAGAGCATGATGAGCCACCGCTCCGGCGAGACCGAGGACACCACGATCGCCGACCTGGCGGTGGCCACCGGCTGCGGCCAGATCAAGACCGGTGCTCCGGCGCGGAGCGAGCGGGTTGCCAAGTACAACCAGCTGCTGCGCATCGAAGAGGGCCTCGGCGACGCCGCCCGCTACGCGGGTGAGCTGGCGTTCCCGCGGTTCAACGCGGAGAGCTGAGCCATGCCGGCCGGGCGCGCATCGAATTCGCAGGGGCGCGGCGAGCGGAACGTTCCGCCGTCGCGCCGGCAGGTGCGCGCCCGCCGGGACTCGGCTCAACGCAAGACGACGGGGACCAGCTCGGTTCGGGGTACCCCGAAGCGGCGCCCGGCGAGCAGGGCCAAGTCCAGCACCGGGGGAGCGTTCAAGCTCTCCTCGACGCGTCGCGCGGCGGTGCTGGCGCTGCTGGTGTGCGTGATGGCGCTGAGCGTCGCGGTGCCGCTGCGCACCTACCTCAGCCAGCGCGACGAGCTCGCCGCGCAGGAGTCGCAGCGCGTCGAGCTGGAGATCCAGGTCCGCGAGCTGGAGCAGCGCAAGCAGGAGCTCTCCGATCCCGCGCAGGTCGAGGCGGAGGCGCGGGCGCGGCTCGGCTACGTCCGGCCGGGGGAGACGCCCTACATCGTGGAGGTCCCGCAGGCTCCGGCCCCGCCGCCTCCGCGGGCGCCCGGTGACGACGGGGTGCCGTGGTACGAGGAGATGTGGAACTCGGTGTTGGGGAAGGAATCGTGACGGTCGTGGATACGTCGCTGGTCAGCGAGGCGGACCGGGAGTGCGTCCGGCGTCAGCTCGGACGGCCGCCCCGGGGGCTGCACGCGATCGCGGCACGTGATGCCTCCGGTGAGCCGACGGTCGTGCGGACCTGGCCCCGGCTGGAGGACGGCACGCCGTTCCCGACGCTGTACTACTTGACGGCCCCCGACCTCACGGCCCACGCCTCGACGTTCGAGGCGGAGGGCCTGATGAAGGAGATGGCCGAGCGGCTGGAGACCGACGAGGACCTGGCGGCCCGCTACCGCGCGGCCCACGAGTCCTACCTGGCCGAGCGCAACGCGCTGGAGTCGCTGGGCACCGACGTCAGCGCCGGCGGCATGCCGGATCGCGTGAAGTGCCTGCACGTCCACATCGCGCACTCCTTGGCGAAGGGGCCCGGGGTGAACCCGTTCGGCGACGAGGCCGTCGACCTCATCGCCGAGCGCTGGCCCGAGCACCGCTACCTGCTCAACCGCTGACGCCCCGTCCGCATCGCGGAGCGCGGGTGCCGCAGCGGACCTTGTGGTCCGAACCGCCCAAGGGCCTCACTGGCCAGGTGCGATGCGGTCGAAGAGCGACTTGGCGCCCGGGATCGGGGTCGAGCCGAAGGTTCGGCCCGGGTTCGCCAGGCGCGTCGCGATGAACGCGTCCGACACCGACGCCGGGGCGTAGCGCTGGAGCAGCGACGCCTGCAGCGTCAGCGCCAGCGACTCCGCCAGGGTCCGCGCCCGCTCCGGGCGGGGATCGGCGAGTTCCGCGCGGACGCGGCGCAGCGCGTCGTCGTAGGCGGCGTTCTCGCCGGCGGCGTTGTCGAGCTCGGCGAGGATCGCGTCCCGGCTCGTCGGCTGCTTGGCCAGCGCCCGCAGCAGGTCCAGCGCGGTGACGTTGCCCGAGCCCTCCCAGATCGACATCAGCGGCGCCTCGCGGTAGAGCCGGGGCATCCCCGACTCCTCGACGTAGCCGTTGCCGCCCAGGCACTCCAGCGCCTCGGCCACCGCGTACGGGGCGCGCTTGCAGACGTAGAACTTCGTCGCGGGCAGCGCCAGCCGGAGCAGGTCGTGCTCCTGCTGCTCGACGGCTGCGGCCAGCCGCATCGCCAGCGTCGTCGCCGCCTCGGACTCCAGCGCCAGGTCCGCGACCACCTGCTGCATCAGCGGCTGGTCGGCCAGCCGGGCGCCGAACGCGCTGCGCTCCTGCACGTGGTGGGCGGCTTCCGACAGCGCGATCCGAATGTTCGCCGACGCGCCGAGCACGCAGTCGAGCCTGGTCATCGACACCATCTCGATGATGCAGCGGACCCCGCGCCCCTCCTCGCCGATGAGGTGCCCGATCGCGCCGGTGTACTCGATCTCGGAGGAGGCGTTGGACTTGTTGCCCAGCTTGTCCTTCAGCCGCTGCAGGCGGATCTCGTTGCGGGTGCCGTCGGGCAGCACACGCGGGACCAGGAAGCAGCTCAGCCCGCCTGCCGTCTGCGCGAGCGTCAGGAACAGGTCGTTCATCGGCGCCGAGGTGAACCACTTGTGCCCGACCAGCCGGTACGTGCCGTCGGCCAGCGGTTCGGCGGTGGTGGTGTTGGCGCGGACGTCGGAGCCGCCCTGCTTCTCGGTCATCGACATGCCCGCCAGGAGCGCCGACTTCTCGCGCGGCGGGCGCAGTCCGAACTCGTAGCGGCGGGCGGTGAGCTTCGGCTCGAACTCGGCGGCCAGCTCCGGTGACCAGCGCAGCGCGGGAACCGCGGAGTAGGTCATCGAGATCGGGCAGCCGTGCCCGGCCTCGGCCTGCGACCACAGGTAGAACCCGGCGGCTCGGCGCAGGTGCGCGCCCGCTCCCTGACCCCAGGGGGCGGCGTGCAGCCCGTGCGCGATCGCCCGCTCCATCAGCCAGTGCCACGACGGGTGGTACTCGACCTCGTCGACGCGGTTGCCGTAGCGGTCGTGGGTGCGCAGCTGCGGCGGGTTCTCGTCGGCGAGCCTGCCGTGCTCGCGGGCATCGGCCGAGCCGGCCTCCAGCGCGAGCGGGGTCAGGTCGCCGACGGCGTAGCGGGTCAGCGCCGAACCCAGCGCGGGGTCGCAGGCCAGCGGATCGAATCCGGACAGCGGTGAAGCCTGGTTCACGACCTGGTGGGTGCTGTGCACGCGCGGCTCGTCGATGAGCGTCATGCCCGGAGCGTAGGCACAAATCCCCGCGAGATGAATGCCTCGATCCGATGCAGCTCGATTCCAGCTGGGCAAGCTTCTCCGGCGGCTCGGTCGGGTGAAGTCGCTCGGCGAGTGCCCGTGAGGTGGTGTATCCAGGGATTCGGCTGTTTGGCGGAGTGCTCGATTCAGGCGTGGGGGTTTGACGAGTGGGGGACCGCAGGAAGCGCATGGCCCGGCGGAAGGATCCGACGGGTGTGCTGGCGCGACGTCGGGCCCGGAGGTGGCTGGCGGTCACCGCGATGGCACCGGTCCTGGCGCTCCCGGCGGGTTTGCTGAGCGCCTCGGCCCTGCCCACCGGACCAGCCCCGGGACCGCAGGTGTCCGCACTGCGCGAGCTCGGCGTGAGCGGGAACCTGCCGCAGGCTCCGGTGCTCAGCCCTCGGCTGCTGAACGAGGCGGCCGACCCGGCGCAGCTCGCCGCTGTGCCGCAGGCCGCGCCCCGGGTGGAGATGCCCGCCGGTGAGCTCGGCATTCCCGAACCCGTGCTGGCCGCCTACATGCAGGCCGCGCGCGAGGTGGAGCAGATCCGAGCCTGCGGGCTGCACTGGTCGGTGCTGGCGTCGATCGGGCGCATCGAGTCCGGGCACGCCCGCAACGGCGACATCGACGTCAACGGCACGACGGTGCGCGCGATCCTCGGCCCGCAGCTGTCCGGCGGGCCGGAGATCGCGGCGATCCCGGACACCGACGCCGGGCGCTTCGACGGCGATCGGGTGTGGGATCGGGCGGTCGGGCCGATGCAGTTCATCCCGGCGACGTGGCGCAAGTTCGCCTCCGACGGCAACCAGGACGGCGTCGCGAGCCCGCACAACGTGCCTGATGCCGCAGCCGCGGCGGGCGCCTACCTCTGCAACGGCGGCGAGGACCTCAACGATCCGCGCGCCCTGGCGGCGGCCGTGTTCCGCTACAACCACTCCGAGAGCTACGTCCGCACGGTCCTGGTCTGGGCCGACGCCTACCGGCGCGGCGTCACGCCGACCCCGGCCGAGCTGGCTCCGGAGACCAGCGACCTCCTGGCCGCGGAGCGGACGACCGAGAGCCCGAGCGCGCTGGCGTTGCCGGCGCCCGAGCCGCTGACGATCCCGGAGATCGAGCCCGTGCCGCCGATCCCGGATCCGCGGCCGCAGGCGTTCCAGCCGGTCGTGCCGGAAACCGCTCCGCAGCCCGAGCCGGAGCCGCTGGTCGCTCCGGTCGAACCGGTCGTGCCGCAGCAGCCCTCGACCGCGCCCGAGTCGCAGACGCCCGCGCCGTCGCAGACGCCCGCGCCGTCGCCCGAGCCCGTTCCGTCGACGGAGCCTCTGCCGTCGAGCCAGCAGCCCGCCCCGCAGAGCTCGGAATCCTCGCCGTCGAGCTCGGTTCCCACTCCGCAGAGCTCGGAACCGGAGCCGTCGACGAGTTCTGCGGAGCCGTTCCTGTCTCCCTCGACCTCCGAGGCCTCCGAGCGCGGCGAAACCTGCGACCCGACCCTGCTCGACCGCGGCGAGTTCGCCCTCATCGAACCGCTCGCCGGAGACGACGTGCTGCCCGGCGAATCGCTCCCGATGCTGGCGCAGCCCGACTTCGAGGTCTTCACCGACGCCACCGGCGTGGCGCGGCCCTGCACCGTCCCCGAGGACTACACCCCCGAACCGCAGTAATCGCCGGACCCCGGCACCGGGCCGCGCGCGCTCCCATCGTGGGAACGGGCGCGGCCCGGCGCTCTCCTCGCCCCGGCCTCGGGCCCGATAGCGTGGGGGAGCGGCCGGAAACGCCGGTGCGCAGCTGGGCGAGGAGGGTGCGATGGCACGGGTTGCGGCGATCGACTGCGGGACGAACTCGATTCGCCTGCTGGTCGCGGACGTCACGGTGCACGAGGACGGGCGCAAGGATCTGCGCGACATCTACCGCACGATGCGCATCGTCCGGCTCGGCCAGGGCGTGGACGCCACCGGCCGGCTCGCGCCGGAGGCGATCGAGCGCACCCGCGCGGCGCTGGTCGACTACGCCGCGATGGCCGCGCGCAAGGGCGTCGAACGGGTCCGCATGGTGGCGACCTCGGCGACCCGCGACGCGGAGAACCGCGAGGACTTCTTCTCGATGGTCCGCGAGACGCTGGGCGTCGACGCCGAGGTGATCACCGGGGACGAGGAGGCGCGGCTGTCGTTCGTCGGTGCCGTCGGCGACCTCGACCCGCTGGACGGGCCTTTCGTGGTGACCGACGTCGGTGGCGGTTCCACCGAGGTCGTGGTGGGCACCTGGGACGGCGCGAACGCCGACATCACCGCCGCGCACTCCGCCGACATCGGCTGCGTGCGGCTGACCGAGCGGTGCCTGCGCGATGACCCGCCGACCGACGAGGAAATCGGCGAGGCGGAGAAGGTCGCGCGCCAGATCCTCGACGAAGCGTTCGCCCGGGTCGACGTCAGCGGAGCCCGGACCTGGGTCGGAGTCGCCGGAACCGTCACCACGCTCTCCGCGATCGCGCAGGATTTGCCCGAATACGATCCCCAAGCGATCCACCTTTCCCATATTTCCCAGAACCGTGTCGAACAAATCGCCGAACGACTTCTTTCCATGTCGCACGAAGAGCGTTCGAAGATCGGATCGATGCATCCGGGTCGCGTGGATGTGATCGGAGGTGGTGCGCTGGTGGTCAAGGTGCTCGCGGAGGAGTTTTCGGAGCGCAGCGGCATCTCCTCGATGACTGCTAGCGAGCACGACATCCTGGACGGTATTGCCCTGT
This sequence comes from Saccharopolyspora karakumensis, assembly GCF_004349225.1. NCBI lineage: Bacteria > Bacillati > Actinomycetota > Actinomycetes > Pseudonocardiales > Pseudonocardiaceae > Saccharopolyspora > Saccharopolyspora karakumensis. The sequence continues at coordinate 36,648 of NZ_SMLA01000004.1, read as the reverse complement.
CGATCAGCTAGTTCCCAGAGGGTGGACACGTTGTCCCGATTGCAAAGAACGGGAACGATGTATCGATTCAGAAAGTGACGGCTTTGTGACACTGCATTGCCGCCGCCCGGTTCTCACTTATGTTTACGCACGTCTGACGCGACGGTGAAGAACCGTCGTGCGTGATGCCCCTGGAAAACAAACCCGGGGCGCGCGTGGGAAGCGGGAGGACCTACATGCGAAAGGGACGTTTGGCCGCATTGGTCGCGGCCCCGCTGGCGGTGGCGTTGCTCGCCACCGGCTGCGGCGGTGGCGGCAGCGGCTCGGGAGAGGACGGCATCGTCACCCTTGACTGGGGCGAGCCGGAGAACCCTCTTGTCCCGGCGAACACCACCGAGGAAAACGGTGGTTTCATCGTGAACTCGATGTTCACGGGTTTGGTCAACTACCGGGCCAGCGACCTCAAGGTCGAGAACGCGGTCGCCGAGTCGATCCAGACCACGGACAACCAGAACTTCACGATCAAGCTCAAGCCGGGCTGGACCTTCCACGACGGCACGCCGGTCAAGGCGAAGAACTTCGTCGACGCCTGGAACTACTCGGCCTACGGCCCCAACGGTTTCCAGGGTGCGAGCTTCTTCGAGCAGATCGACGGCTACGACCAGCTGCAGTCCGAGGACCCCGACGGTGACGAGGGCCCGGCACAGGCCCCGACTCCGCCGGCCAAGGAGATGTCCGGTCTCAAGGTCGTCGACGACACGACGTTCACGGTGAAGCTGAAGGCGCCGTTCACGATCTTCCCGGTCGTGCTGGGCTACTCCGCCTACATGCCGCTGCCCGACGCGTTCTTCGCCGACCCCAAGGGCTTCGAGCAGCACCCGATCGGCAACGGTCCGTTCAAGTTCCAGGACCGCACTCCCAACGTCGAGCTGAACCTGACCGCCTACGACAAGTACGCGGGCACCGACAAGCCGACGATCAAGGGCGCCAAGTTCAAGGTCTACGACAACCTGGACACGGCCTACCAGGACCTGGTCTCGGGCAACCTTGACTTCCTGCGCGCCGTTCCGGTCTCCGCGCTGGTCGGCGACAAGTGGAAGCAGGACCTCGGCGAGCGCGCGAAGCAGAAGCCGGGTCTGCTCACCCAGAACCTGGGCATCCCGACCTACGACGAGAAGTTCAAGAACCCGCTGGTCCGCAAGGCGATCTCGATGTCGATCGACCGCAAGACGATCACCCAGCAGGTGTTCTCGGGCGGTCGTGACCCGGCGGACGGCTTCGCCACCCCGGCGGCCGACGGCTACCGCCCCGGCCAGTGCGGCGAGGCGTGCGAGTTCAACCCGGAGAAGGCCAAGCAGTACCTGGCCCAGGCCGGCGGCTTCCAGGGCACCCTGACCCTGGAGACCAACGCCGACGGCGGTCACAACGAGTGGGTCCAGGCTGTGGCCGCGAGCATCCAGCAGAACCTGGGCATCCAGACCCAGTTCGTGCCGGTGCCGACCTTCGGCGAGTTCCGCCAGAAGGCCAACGCGTTCCAGTTCGACGGTCTGTTCCGGACCGGTTGGAAGGCCGACTACCCGAACATCGAGACGTTCCTGACGCAGCTGTACCGCACGGACGCGTCGTCGAACGACTACAAGTACTCCAACCCGGCGTTCGACGCCGCGCTGGACAAGGCGAACGCGGCTCCCACCATGGAGGCCGCCACCGCCGCCTACGCCGATGCGGAGAAGCTGCTGGGAGAGGACCTTCCGGTCATCCCGCTGTGGACCCAGCCGGTGCAGTACGGCTTCTCGGAGCGAGTCGCCGAAGGTGAGGTCAAGGCCTACCGCGAGCTCGACTTGAGCACGGTGCGCCTGAACCCGTAAAACCGAGTGCGCGCCCGGCCCATCGAAACCCGGTGGGCCGGGCCCTGCGCTGCTGTTGATGGAGGAGGCCCGGATGGGTCGCTACGTGTTGCGGCGGTTGCTGCAACTGATCCCGGTTTTCATCGGGACGACTTTTATCATCTACCTGCTGGTGTGGGCGATTCCCGGCGACCCGTTCGCGGGCAAGTGCGGCGACCGCGGCTGCCCTCCGGCCTACATCGCGGAGATGCACGAGAAGTACAACCTCGACGATCCGCTGATCGTCCAGTACTTCAAATATCTGGGAAACCTGCTGATGGGTGATTTCGGGGAGACCTACTCCGGTACCGCGATCTCCTCGCTGCTCGAACAGGCCTATCCGGTCACCGTCCGGCTCGCCATCGTCGCCCTGATCATCGAGGGCGTCATCGGTCTGCTCGCCGGTGTCCTGACCGGCCTGCGCGGGCGCGGCTTCCTGGACAACCTGGTGCTGGTGTCCACCCTGTTCCTGATCGCGCTGCCGGTGTTCGTCACCGGTTTCGTGCTGCAGATCGTGCTCGGCTCCGAGCTGGGCCTGATCAAGACCACGGTCTCCTCCGATCCCACGATCGGCGAACTCCTCATCCCCGGGTTCGTCCTCGGATCCCTGTCCATGGCCTACGTCTCCCGGCTGACGCGGACGAGCATGATGGAGAACAAGCACGCGGACTTCGTGCGCACCGCCGTCGCCAAGGGCCTCGCGCCCCGCCGCGTCGTCGGGGTGCACATGCTGCGCAACTCCATGATCCCGGTGGTCACCTTCCTGGGCACCGACCTGGGCGCGCTCATGGGTGGCGCGATCGTCACCGAGGGCGTGTTCAACATCCGCGGCATCGGTGGCCTCGTCTTCAAGGGCATCACCACCCAGGAAGGCACGACGGTGACCGGGATCGTCACGGTCCTGGTTCTGGTCTACCTGCTGATGAACCTGCTGGTGGACGTTCTCTACGCGGTGCTCGACCCGAGGATCCGATATGACTGACCCACGCCCCACCACCAGCCTCGCCACCACCCCCGCGGCCGAGGCACCACGAGCGGACGAGAAGAACGAGCAGGCCAAGAACGAGAAGCCTCGCGGTCTCTGGAGCGATGCGTGGCGCGATCTGCGCCGGCGTCCGCTGTTCCTGATCGCCTCGGCGATCATCCTCCTGCTGCTGATCATCGCCGCGTTCCCGCAGCTGTTCACGCAGGCGGACCCGAACTTCCAGGACCTGACCAAGGCGCGCGACACCCCGTCGGGGGAGGCGTGGTTCGGCTACGACAACCTCGGCCGCGACCTCTACGCCAGGACCATCATCGGCGCCCGCGCGTCGATCCTGGTGGGCCTGGCGGCGACGCTGCTGACGGTGCTGCTCGGCGGCCTGATCGGCATCGTCGCCGGGTACTTCGGCGGCATCGTGGACACGCTGATCTCGCGGTTCTCCGAGATCTTCATGGGCCTGCCGTTCGTGCTCGGCGCGATCGTCATCCTGACCACGTTCAACGCCGACATCAAGATCCCCAGCGGCAGCCGGATCATCACCCAGGTCGTGGTGACGATCGCGGTGCTGTCCTGGCCGATCTCGATGCGCATCATGCGGTCGGCGGCGATCGCGGCCAAGCAGCAGGACTACGTCAAGGCGGCTCGCGCGCTGGGCGCGAGCCCGAGCCGGATCATCATGCGGCACGTGCTGCCCAACACGCTGGCACCGGTGATGGTCTACGCGACCATCGCGCTCGGCGGGTTCATCGGTGCGGAGGCGACGCTGTCGTTCCTGGGCATCGGCCTGCGCGAGCCGGTCGTGTCCTGGGGCGTGATGATCGCGGAGTCGCGCAACTACATCCAGGCCGCCCCGCACCTGCTGCTCTTCCCGGCCGGTTTCCTGGTGGTCACGGTCCTCGCGTTCGTGATGCTCGGTGACGCCGTCCGCGACGCGCTCGACCCGAAGCAGAAGTAGGAGAAACCGCTGTGTCCGCAACGAAACACGAGACCTCGGCGGAACGTCTGCTGGAGGTCGAGGACCTGCACGTCGAGTTCCGCACCCGGGACGGCGTCGCGAAGGTCCTCAACGGTGTGAACTACCACGTCGACGCCGGCGAAACCCTCGCCGTGCTGGGCGAATCCGGTTCCGGCAAGAGCGTCACGGCGCAAACGGTGATGGGCATCCTGGACATCCCGCCGGGGGCGATCACCGGAGGTGCGATCCGCTACCGCGGTGAGGACCTGCTGACCGCCACCGAGGAGCGCAGGCGAGAGCTGCGCGGCGACGCGATGGCGATGATCTTCCAGGACGCGCTGTCGGCGCTGAACCCGGTCTACACGGTCGGGTTCCAGATCGCCGAGCAGCTTCGGACGCGGCGCGGCATGTCCCGCAAGGACGCCACGAACCGGGCCGTGGAGCTGCTGGACCAGGTGAAGATCCCGAACGCCAAGCAGCGCGTGAAGGAGTTCCCGCACCAGTTCTCCGGCGGCATGCGGCAGCGCGCGATGATCGCGATGTCGCTGGCGCTGGACCCGGACCTGCTCATCGCCGACGAACCGACCACGGCGCTGGACGTCACCGTGCAGGCCCAGATCATGGACCTGCTCGACGAGCTCCGCCGGGACCGCGGCATGGGCCTGATCCTCATCACCCACGACCTGGGCGTGGTCGCCGAGGTCGCGGACCGGATCGTGGTGATGTACGCGGGCCGCATCGTCGAGGCCGCTGACGCGTACTCGCTGTACAAGGCCCCGGGCCACCCCTACACCGACGGCCTGATGCGGTCGATCCCGCGCCTGGACCTCAAGGGCCAGGAGCTGGAGACGATCAAGGGCCTGCCGCCGAACCTGATGGCGGTGCCACCGGGATGCCCGTTCCACCCGCGCTGCTCGCGGGCCGAGGACAAGTGCCGCACGGAGGTGCCGACCGACCACAACCTCGGGTTGGGCCGCGTCAGCGCCTGCCACTTCGCGGAGGAGATGATGAGCCGTGGCTGAGCCGATCCTCCAGGTGCAGAACCTGGTCAAGCACTTCCCGGTGCGCGCGGGCTTCCCGCGTCGCACCGTCGGGCACGTGCGGGCGGTCGACGGCGTGTCCTTCGACCTGCAGCGCGGCGAAACCCTCGGCATCGTCGGGGAATCGGGCTGCGGCAAGTCGACGCTGGCGCAGGTGCTGATGCGGCTGGAGAACCCCACCGGCGGCACCGCGCTGTTCGAGGGTCGCGACATCTTCAGGATGCGCGGCTCGGAACTGCGCAAGCTGCGCCGGGACATGCAGATCGTGCTGCAGGACCCCTACACCTCGCTGAACCCGCGGCGCACCGTGGGCGACATCGTCGGCGAGCCCTTCGAGATCCACCCCGAGGTGGCGCCGAAGGGCGAGCGGCGGCGCAAGGTGCAGGAGCTGCTGGACGTCGTGGGCCTCAACCCCGAGCACATCCACCGCTACCCGCACCAGTTCTCCGGCGGCCAGCGGCAGCGCATCGGCATCGCCCGCGCGCTGGCGCTCAAGCCGAAGGTGATCGTCTGCGACGAGCCGGTGTCGGCGCTGGACGTGTCGATCCAGGCGCAGGTGATGAACCTGCTGGGCGACCTGCAGGACGAGTTCGGGCTCTCGTACGTGTTCATCGCCCACGACCTGGGCGTGGTCCGGCACCTGTCGGACCGGGTCGCGGTGATGTACCTCGGCAAGATCGCCGAGGTCGGCACCGAGGACGACATCTACGAGCACCCGCAGCACCCGTACACCCAGGCCCTGCTGTCGGCCGTGCCGGTCCCCGATCCGACCCTGCGCGGCAAGCGCGAGGTCATCCGCCTCACCGGCGACGTCCCCAGCCCGGCCAACCCGCCGTCGGGCTGCCGCTTCCGCACCCGCTGCTGGAAGGCCCAGGACATCTGCGCCGAGAAGGTCCCGGAACTGGAGGTCCGGACGGGCGGGCACCCCTCGGCCTGCCACTTCGCGGAGGAGATCCCGCACGTCGTGGTGTGAGATCGACGAGAACCGGGCGCCCTCACCGAACTCAGGTGGGGGCGCCCGTTCGCGCGCTGCGCCGGGTCAGCGCTGTTCGGGCTGCTCGGGGTGGCTGAGTAGGAAGACCTTCGGTGCGACCCGCTGCATGTCCCCGCCGCGGGCCACGACCAGGCCGGCCGCGAAGTCGACGAGCTGGGTCGCTTCGGGACCCCGGACGTCGGTGAGGTCCATGAGGACGGCGTTGCCCTGGCGGTAGTAATCGCCCACGTAGTAGACGTCGGCGTAGTTCTGCGGGTGCAGCGTCTTGACCACGTGCTCAGTGTCGCCCACCGCCGCGCGGTGTCAATCGCAAGCAACCGCCGTGGCGCACCGAAATTTCGAGAATCCCGCGGTCACGGGGCAGGCGAATCGAACTTCGCGCGAAGTTCGAACGCCGCGTTCCACCGTCGAACTTCGCGCGAAACCCGAACCCCCCGAGCCGGGCGTGTTCCTGAACTGCGAAGACACGCCCGGCCGGGGTTTCCGGCTAGGAGCGGGTGATGAAGGTGGCGAGGTCTTCGGACTGCTGGATCCGGGACGGCTCGTGGACGTACATCATGTGGCCCGCCGGGTAGTAGCGGACGTCGATGTTCTCCCGCAGCTCCTCCGGGACGGGCAGCCGCGCCAGGACGTGCTCGGCGGCGAAGTACGGCGTGGCGCCGTCGGTGTAGCCGCAGCCCACGTGCACCCGCAGGTGCGGGTTGGCCTGCATCGCCGCACCGAGCCGGTCCACGACGGACACCGCCGCGCCCTCGAACTCCTTGTACGACCAGGGCTGCACCCGGCCGGTCAGGGTCTCGTAGGGCAGGTCGCTGCGGTAGTCGAGCTCCTCGCGCAGGTAGTGGTTGATGGCCGCCGAGTAGGCGCCGCGGATGCCGGAGATGCTCGGGTCGTCGGTGAAGCGCTCCACCGCGGCGTCGGGCTCCCAGCCGGTGAAGCGCCCGTCCATCCGGCCCACGGTCCTGCGCTCGTCGCGCAGCAGCTCGGTGAAGAACCGGACGTGCTCGATGCGCAGGTTGACGCGGTCCACGTAGTCCTCGGTCAGCCCGGAGAGCTCGGCGACCTTGCGCACCACGTCGGCGCGCTCCTCGGCGGTCAGCCGAGCGCCTCGCGCCAGTGCCCACGCGTAGTCGCCGGCGGCGAACTTCTCGGCCTCGTCGAGGACGTCGCGCAGCGGGCGGTCGCCGTGCTTGCCGTGGTGGTGGGCGATGGCCGCGTAGGTCGGCAGGTAGAGCGAGTACGGCAGGTCGTTGCCCTCGGTGAACCGGATCGTGCCCATGTCCAGCACGGACGAGATCAGCAGCAGCCCGTTCGGGTACAGCCCGTGCCGCGACTGGAGGTGGTCGGCCAGCGCCGCCGCGCGCAGCGTCCCGTAGGACTCGCCCGCGAGGTACTTCGGCGACATCCACCGGCTGTTGCGGGTCGTCCACAGCCGGATGACCTCGGCGATCGACTCGATGTCGCCCTGGAAACCGTGGAAGTCACCGGGCTTCCCGCCTTCGATCGCCCGCGAGTAGCCGGTGGAGACGGGGTCGATGAACACCAGGTCGCTGTGCTTGAGCAGCGTCTCGGGGTTGTCGGCGAGCCCGTAGGGCGGCGGGGCGAGGTCCCCGGCATCGCCGGACAGGACTCGGCGCGGGCCCAGCACGCCGAGGTGCAGCCACACGCTCGCCGAACCCGGGCCGCCGTTGAACGCGAAGGTCACCGGGCGGTTGCTGTCCGGAGCGGCGTCGAGGACGTAGGAGGTCAAGAAGACCTCGGCCTTGGCCTTGTGCCCGTCGAACTTGCCGTCGGTGTAGACCTCGTCGCGCAGCACGACGCGTCCCGTGGTCGCGGTGTAGGACAGCTCGGTGCCGTCCACGGTGATCGCGTGGTGCGTGCTGACCAGATCGTCCACCGGCTCGGCGGGGGTGGTGTCCTGCTGCGTCGCCTCGTCGGCCTTCTCGTCTGCCATGCCGCCCACATTACGTGCCACGAGAGGCGTCTTCTGTCAGTTTTGCGGGGTGGAGAAGCCCTCGGAGTTGATCAACGACCCGTCCGGAGAACCCGCCGACGCGGCCCCCGGCGCGGGCGACCTGGCGGAGCTGGACGAACTGGTCGGCCGCTGCACGGCCTGCCCCCGCCTGGTCGCTTGGCGCGAGGAGGTCGCCCGCGTCAAGCGCGCCGCGTTCCGCGACGAGGAGTACTGGGGCCGCCCGGTTCCCGGTTTCGGCCCGTCCGAGGCGGAGATCGCGATCGTCGGCCTGGCCCCCGCCGCCCACGGCGGCAACCGCACCGGCCGGATGTTCACCGGAGACCGCTCCGGCGACGTCCTCTTCCAGGCGCTCCACGACGTCGGCCTGGCCTCCCAACCGGAGTCGGTCTCGCTGCACGACGGCCTGCGGCTGCACCACACCCGCATCACGGCCCCGGTCCACTGCGCCCCACCGGCCAACAAACCCACCCCGGCCGAACGCGACACCTGCCGCCCCTGGCTGGTCCGCGAGCTGGATCTGCTGCGCCCGACCCTCCGAGTCGTCGTGGTCCTCGGAGGCTTCGGCTGGCAATCCCTCCTGCCGGTCCTCGCCGACGCCGTCTGGCAGGTCCCCCGCCCCAGGCCCAAGTTCGGCCACCTCGCCCACGCCGAACTCCCAGCCACCGACGGAGGACCCCCGCTCCACCTCCTCGGCTGCTACCACGTCAGCCAGCAGAACACCTTCACCGGCAGGCTCACCCCGGCCATGCTCCGAGAGGTCTTCCAACGAGCGAAGCACCTGGCGGGTGGGGGTGAGGGTTGCGATCATCCTTGATGCGGCGGAGACCGTGGAAGACCTTCGGATCCCGCCTGGGAATCGGTGGGAGGAGCTCAACGGTGATCGGGCTGGCCAGCACAGCATTCGGATCAACCAGCAGTGGCGCATCTGCTTCGAGTGGACATCGGCCGGCCCGGAGAACGTCGAGATCGTGGACTACCGCTGGAGGGAGCTGAGGATGTCTGACGAGTTCGTCATGCCTCCGGTTCATCCCGGCGACGTCCTGGCGGAGGAGTACTTGGAGCCTCTCGGCGTCGTCACTCAGCACCGGTTGGCCGTGGCCATCGGTGTTCCGCCGCGGATCAACGAGATCGTGCACGGCAAGCGCGGGATCTCCGCCGACACGGCGTTGTGGCTTGCGCGCTTCTTCGGCACCTCCGAGAGGTTCTGGCTCAACCTTCAGTCGCGCTACGACTTGGAACGTGAGAGGGACGCTCTCGCCGACACGTTGGACCGGATCCAACCGCTGTCCGCGTGACAGGCGGTGTCCGAGCCTCGTGATGTCCCAACGGTGATGTCGTGGAAGGGCGAAAGGACTGACCGGCGCTTCATCCTGGTGGTTCGGACGTCGCCTCGCGCTTGGCGTCGGCTTGGAGTCGTGTGGGCAGCGCTTGGCGTTGATGTCCGAGCAGGTGAGCCAGTCGTTCGGTCGCCGATGCGGCCGCAAGTCCGGGCACGGGATCGTCGTACATGACTCCGCGCAGGCGATCGGGGATCACGTCCGTGGCGAAGGGGAGACATCGTTCGGCTGCGTGATCCAGCTTCGTCGAAGGTTGATCCGTTGCGATGGCGAGGTCCCAGCCGTGGGTGACGGTCTCGATGGTGAATCCGCGTGCGGCGGTATGCGCCGTGCACGGTCCCCAGGGGGCTCGGACCTGGTCATCGGACCGCAGCGGTTTCCACGCGGCCCGGATTCGGTCTGCCAGAGCGGCGTACGCCGCGGCCAACTGCGCGTCGGGAACATCGGTCACGGCGTGCGGGATCGCTTGCGTGGAGACCCCTTCGGCGGTCCCGAGCCCGCGGTGCGCGGTGCCGATCAAGTGGCCGGCGAGCGCGCGCACGTCGTACTCCGCGCACGGTGTCGCATCGGTCAGTTGCGCCGTTGTGGTCGCCTCCATCAGGGCTGTGACCCAGGCGAGTGCGTCGAAGTAGTCCTGACGTTGTTGGTCGAACTGCACTGTGCGGCTCCCCGTGGACGGCCAGGTCGGTCTGGATGCGCCTGGGGCCAGCGCAGCCCAAGAACACCTGACCCGCGCGGATCGGGCACGTGCCGACTGTAGAGCCGAACCCCGACGCATCGAGGCCGGAATTCGGGTGAGGGCGCGGGAGTGGGCGGTTTTGGTCCGAACCGGCTCCTGATCATGTCCGTTATGCCTGGACAGTTCGGGCCAAGAACCGCCTGCGGCTGAGGGAGACCTGGGGTCTGCGGCGGTCGGGGGCCGGAGGTTCCCGCGCGTCTGGTGAACGGCTCGTCCCGGCCTCAGCCCAGGGAGTACTTCAGGGTGAGTTCGTAGCCGTTGTCGGAGTGGCCTGCGATGGAGACGTCGGCTTCGCCTCGGAGGGCTTCGAGGCCGCGGGTGCCCATGCCCGGGACGACCTGGAGGTGGGCGGAGATCGAGGTCTTGTCCTGGCTGCCGGTGTGCTGGAAGACGCAGGTGCCTTCGTGACCTGCGATGGATCCTTCGAAGCGCTCGAAGGAGAGGATCGGTGCCGCGTCGGCCTTGTAGGCGATCAGGTACGTCAGGGTGCTCGTGCCCTCGATCTCCCCGGTGTAGGTGTACCGGACCTCGGCGCGGGTGATGCCCCGGTTCGGGTAGTAGGCGTCGCCGGCCTCGGTGCCTTCGCCGTCGATGTCGACGACGAGGTGTTCCGACCACTCGGTGACGTTGAAGCGGGCTGCGGCTTTGTGCTGGTAGGTCATGCTCTCGACGCTAGGTCCCGCCGTTGTGCGGGTCTTGAACAAACGCGACGGCTTACGCTGAGCGCATGTCGAAAGCCGGGCGGCCCGAGGCGATCGTGCGGCCGAAGGCGGGGGAGCGGGTGTTCGAGGTGGAACGCCTCGAACCGGATTCTGCGCTGGCCGAGTTCGTCGACTACTACTGGCTGGTCCGCTGGAACGTCACCGACCCGCACCGGCAGCAGGTGGTGCCGCAGCCGCGAGTCCACGTCGCGGCGGAGGACGGCAGGCTCTTCGTCCACGGGGTCTCCCGCGAACCGTTCTTCCGGACCCTGACCGGAGTCGGTCACGTGCTCGGCGCGGCCTTCCACCCCGGCGGGTTCCGGGCGCTGCTGAAGGGCAGCGTCGGAGCGATCTCGGGAACCGTCCGAACGGCCGCGGACGTCCTCGGCCACGACGACCGCGCCGCGGCCCAGCGAATCCTCGCCACCAGCGAAACCGCCCGGATCGTCCCGGTCCTCGACGCCTATCTGCTGGCCTGCGAGCCCGAACCCGACCCCACCGGCCGCGAAGCGACCGAACTGGTCGACGAGGCCCAACGGCGGCCCGACATCGTGCGCGCCGAACAGCTCGCCCAGCACGCCGGGATCAGCCTGCGCAGCCTCCAGCGGCTCTTCGCCGATCACGTCGGCATCGGCCCGAAGTGGGTCATCCAGCGCTCCCGCATCCTCGACGCCACCGCTGTTGCCCACTCCGGCGAACCGGTCGACTGGTCCGAACTCGCCGCGCAGCTCGGCTTCAGCGACCAGGCCCACCTGACCCGCGCTTTCACCCAGGTCGTCGGCACGTCCCCGGCGACTTACCGGAGGGACCCCGGCACCGCGGGGTGAGCCCCGGAAAATCGGGTGCGGTCAGCAGCGGAAGTGGCCACGATCGCGGGATGGATCGCCATGAGCTGAGCGCGCTGGCGCATGCCGAGCACCCCGTCGCCGCCCCGATCAGCGACGTCAACGTGCGGAAGCTGGTCCAGCGAGCCCGGGTCGAGTCCGCCGTCCTCGACCTCGGGTGCGGTGCGGGGGAGTGGGTGCTGCGGGCGGCCGAGGAGCAGCCGGCGGCCCGCGCCGTGGGCGTGGACGTCTCCGACGGCCCGTTGCGCCGGGCCGAGGACGAGGCGCGCCGTCGCGGCATCGCCGACCGGGTCTCGTTCGTGCGGGGCGATGTGCGGGAGTACCGGTCGGACGGCGGGTTCGGGCTGGTCATGTGCGTCGGGGCGGTGCACGCCTTCGGCGGGCTGACCGCGACGTTGCGCGCGGCCGGCGAGCACCTCGCTCCAGGCGGATCGCTGCTGATCGGCGACGGCTTCTGGGAACGCCCGCCCGATGAGAGGGCGCTTCAGGCACTCGGGGCAGATCCGGCCGACCTCCTGAGCCTCGCGGACCTGGTCGACGTCGTCGAGGACGCGGGCTGGACCCCGGTTCACGGTCACGTCAGCGAACCGGGCGAGTGGGACGACTACGAGTGGTCCTGGACCGGCTCGCTGACCGAGTGGGCTCTCGACCACCGCGGAGAACCGGACGCGGCCGAGGCGCTGGAGGCCGCGCGGAGTCACCGCGACGGGTGGTTGCGCGGCTACCGGGGCGTCCTCGCCTTCGTCGCCCTCCTGCTGCGGCGTTCGGACGGCCGGTGAACGTCGGTGGGATGTGGGAGTTTCGCCCCCATGACCGATGAGAAGGTGGCCCTGCAGCACTACGTGCGAGAAGGCCGGGAGGCCGTGCTGTGGAAGGTGGAGGGGCTTTCCGAGTACGACCTGCGGCGGCCGATGACGCCGACCGGGACCAACGTGCTGGGCGTGGTCAAGCACCTGGCGACGATGGAGCTCGGCTACTTCGGGGACGTCTTCGGGCGCCCGTCGGGGATCCCGACGCCGTGGATGGAGCCGGGCGCGGAGTTCAACGCCGACCTGTGGGCCGCCGCGGACGAGTCGAGCGCCTGGGTGCTCGACCTCTACCACCGAGCCTGCGCGCACGCGGACACCACGATCGACGCGCTGGAGCTCGACTCGCGGGGATCGGTGCCGTGGTGGCCGAGCGGCGGCGTCACGTTGCACCGGATCCTCGTGCACATGATCCAGGAAACCGGCAGGCACGCGGGCCATCTCGACATCGTCCGCGAGCTCATCGACGGCGCCGTCGGCCGCGGACCGCGCAACGACAACATGACCACCGACGACCAGCAGCAGTGGCGGGATCACCGCGACCGGCTGGAGCGGATCGCCCGAGAAGCCTGATCGACACGCAGGATTTCCGGGGGTTGCCGCCTTTTGACGCGTCGACGCAGGTCGCGGTCAACTCGATCAAGAAATGGTGCGGGCTTGGCGCCTCTCGCCGGAGATTCGGTAGGGTGATCGCAACCAGACCCCCTGACACCAGAGGCGACGTCTGGTCGATGTCGCCCTCCGCGCTTGTTCGTTACAGAGCGCGTACGCAGCGCGTATGGTCGCCTACCGCGCGTTGATCGTGATCGATGCCACTCGCGACTGGCGTCACATTAAGGGGGGTAGCTGCAGCGCGGTCACGGTATGTGGTGCGACCATAAAGTCATGGCTGGTAAATCCGATCCCACGCGGATTCTCATCCTCGGCGGCGGTTACGTCGGCATGTACACGGCACTTCAGCTGCAGAAGAAGCTGGGGCGTCGTGAGGCATCCGTGACGGTCGTCGATCCTCAGCCGCACATGACCTACCAGCCCTTCCTACCGGAAGCGGCCGCGGGTTCGGTTGAACCCCGCCACGTGGTAGCGCCACTGCGACGAGTGTTGAAGCGGTGCCATGTGATCACCGCATCTGTCACCGAGATCAAGCACGACGACAAGCTCGTCACGATCGAGAACCCGCAGAGCGGAACCGAGACGCTCGCCTACGACGTGCTCGTCGTGGCGCTGGGCTCGGTTTCCCGGCTGCTGCCGATCCCCGGCCTCGCCGAGGAAGGCATCGGGCTCAAGACCGTGGGCGAAGCGACGTACCTGCGCAACCACGTGCTGGCCAAGATGGACGCCGCGGCCAACACCGACGACGAGGAGCTGCGCGAACGGCTGCTCACCTTCACCTTCGTCGGTGGCGGATTCGCGGGCGTCGAGGCGCTGGCCGAGCTGGAGGACATGGCCCGCTACGCGAGCCGTGACTACCCGAACGTGAGCCCTGGCGACATGTCCTGGGTGCTCGTCGAAGCCGCCGGCCGGGTGATGCCCGAGGTCAGCGAGAAGATGGGCGTCTACGTCGTCAAGGCCCTCGAAGAGCGCGGCATCAAGGTCTACCTGAACACCTTCCTGAAGTCGGTCGAGGGCGGTCACGCGGCCCTGTCCGACGGCACGGAGTTCGACACCGACACGCTGGTGTGGAACGCGGGTGTGAAGGCCAACCCGGTGGTCAAGAACAGCGACCTGCCGCTGGACGAGCGAGGCCGCGTCAAGGCCTCGGCGCACATGCAGGTCGAGGGTCTGCCCGGGGTCTGGGCCGCCGGTGACGTCGCCGCCGTGCCGGACCTGTCCAAGACCGACGAGGACCCGGCCGCGACCTGCGCCCCGTCCGCGCAGCACGCGGTTCGCCAGGCCGACCAGCTCGCCAAGAACGTGCTGGCCTCCCTGCGCGGCAAGCCGACCAAGGAGTACCGGCACGCGTACGCCGGATCGGTCGCCGGTCTGGGCCTGTACAAGGGTGTTGCGGACGTCTACGGCTTCAAGGCCAAGGGCTTCGTCGCCTGGTTCATGCACCGCAGCTACCACGTGAGCCGGATGCCCACGTTCAACCGGAAGATGCGGATCGTCATCGACTGGACGCTGGCCTTCCTGTTCAAGCGGGAAGCCGTGTCCATGGGTCAGATCGAGAACCCGCGGGCTGCCTTCGAGCGGGCTGCCGCGAGCTGACGCCACACCGAGCCGAATGACACTCAGGCCGCGCGTCGACGATGACGCGCGGCCTCCATGTTTCCAAGATCCTCGTCCAAGCGGTGGACAAGGCGCCCCGCTATCCTTGACAATCAGTAGCGGGAAAACGAAGACTCACTTCGGGTCTTCACCTGAAAGGATGCGTCACGCGGGGGAAGGGGTGAATCCCTTGACGCTGAAAGAATTGGCGGCGATCTTGCGCAGTGGGGAAGTGCAGGACGGCGTGATCGCGGATTTCGAAGCAGACTACGCCGAAGCGTCGAAGGTGTTCTGGAAGAAGGACGACTGATCATGAGCGCGGCCGAGGACCGGCCCGCTGACCAGGGGGAACGGGCGGAGCCGGAGCTCCGCCCGACGCCGGTGCTGCTGCAAGGACAGGATTACTTCGTCCGCGCGCCCGGCACTCCGCTGGACTTCCAGGAGCGCATGTACCAGGCCGGCCTCGTCGAGGAGGAGCCCGGCGACCCGGTGCCCTGCGTGCTCGTGCTGTCCCGTGCCACCGACATGGAGATGAACGAGCTCTCCCTCGCGCTGGCCGAGCACGACGTCCGCATGGTGCGCATCGACGCGGACCGCTGCCTGGACCTACCACTGACGGTGCACGCCGATACTCCTCTGATCGAATTCCACCGCTGGCTCTTGCGCCCGGTACTCATCTGGCGGCGACACTTCGACATGACCGCCGTACCCGTTGATCCCGCAACGGTCTACGGGGCCTATGTTCGTGAGCAGTGGCACGCGGTCGGCAACTGGCTGACCACGAGGGACGATTGGGACCAGGTGAACACGGGGCCGTCCGGTGGAGTGCTCGACCGGCTGACGCAGCTTCAGGGCGCGGCGTCGGTCGGTCTGCGCGTGCCCCGCACCTCCGTGACCACGATGCCCGGGCGCAGCCGCCCCGGTGGCGCGCAGTGCATCGTCAAAACCGCAGGTCACCACATGCTCGAACCGGAGCCCGGCGCGCTGCGCGGGCTCTTCCCCCAGCCGTTGGACATCCGCCGCACCGGTGGCGAGGCGCGCGAGCCGGCTCCCGTGCTCGTCCAGCAGTACCTCGACGCCGACGAGGAGCTGCGGGTGTTCGTGGTGGGGGAGCGCGCGATCGGCTTCCGGGTGAACAAGCTCGACCCGGCTCAGCTGTGGGTCGACCCCGAATCGGTCGTGGTGGAGCCCGTGGACGTGCCCGGTGACCTGGCCGAACGGCTGCTGCGCCTGTGCGAGCGCTGGCAGCTGGACGTGGCGGGCTTCGACCTGCTGCGGGCGGGTGACGAGTGGGTTTTCCTGGAGGTCAACGTCAACTGCGACTGGCGTTGGTTCGAGCAGCGCGCCGACAGCAAGGACGTCTCCGGCGCGGTGCACGACTGGGTCCACTCGCGGTTCGACGAGCTGGCGGAGTCGGCGGCGGTGGGTGAATGGGGCAGCTGGTGACCAGATCACGAGGGTGTGGAATCTGCCCGCGCGCGGGAACCTTAGGCGGTCTCGCCGCGTCGTAGTGGCGAACCGGCACACGTGCCGGTATCAAGGCTGGCCCCCGTAGCCCAATTGGCAGAGGCAGACGACTTAAAATCGTCAGAGTGTCGGTTCGAACCCGACCGGGGGCACTTTTCCAATCTAACGGGTCATCTCCGCTCGCACCTCCTTCATCCGCGCATTTCGGGCACCTCGTTCGGGTGATCTTCGCGGTTCGGCTTGTTGGTGAAGGCTTTTCGTGCTGGACGCGATGGCGTTCCGGTTTCGTTTCGGTGAACAGCCGGCTGCGCTCGACGCTCGATCAGGACGCGGTGGGGTGGCGATTACCCCGCGGGGGTTTCGCCCCGGCCGGGTCAACAGCGACAATGCGCCCTCATGGCCTACGAGCGAGACCCCCGGGCCGGACGGCCGGGACCGGGGCAGCAGGGACCGCAGCAGCCGGGACCGCCGCAGGGCGGCCCTCAGCAGCCCGGACCGCCTCCCGGCCCGCCGGGACCACCGCCGGGCGGTCAGCCGAGGCCGCAGCAGGTCCCGCCGGGGCAGATGCCTCCCGGACCGGCTCCTCAGCAGGTGCCCCCGGGGTATCAGCCCGGTCCGCCGGCTCAGCCGCCGATGGGCGGGCAGCCCATGCCGCCCCAGCAGCCGATGCCGCCTCAGCAGCCGCCGCCGGGCGGAGTGCCCGGCTACCAGCCGCCGGCGAACAGCCCGTACCCGGAGACGCGCGTCGACGGCTACCGGGACGATCCGTACGCCGACCCCTACGGCTACCGCGACGATCGTTACGACGACAGGTACGACCACCGCGAGCCCGAGCGCGACCGGTACCGCGACGACTACGACCGCCGCGACCGCGACCGCGACTACGACCGGCGCGACCGGGACGGGTTCCGCGGACCCAGCGCGGACGCCATCGGTCGCACGGTCCAGGTGCTCAGCGCGCTGATCGCGCTGGTGTTCGTGCTGCACATCATCTTCTCGGTGACCGGCGCGAACCAGGACAACGACTTCGTCGCCTTCACCTACGGCACCGCGAAGTTCTTCGTGCTCGGCCTCGGTGACGTGTTCACCCCGGGTGACGCGACGATCGGTCTGGTGCTCAACTACGGGCTGGCCGCGCTGATCTACCTGTTCGCCGGTCGGATCATCGCCCGAGCGCTGCGGCGGTGACGCTGGGTTGAACCGGGCCCGGTCTGCGCCGGGTCCGGTCTTGCTCCGGTCACCTGTCCGCGTGACCAGGGAAAACGTTCCGTGATCGGCTTCGGTCGCGGTGGACTGCCAGGGGGCGACAGCCGTCCGGCGTCCGGGCATGGCACCCTTGAACTGGCCGGACCTGCGTTTCAGCGGGTTCAGCCGCGCACGTACGGCCCGGGTTGCGCCGGATGGAAACGACGTCGGGCGCTCGCCCCCCAGCGGCCCATGACCAGGAGTAGCTGAGTGGAAAGTTTCTTCTCCTTCATCCTCTACCCGGTGTCGGCGATCTTGTGGTTCTGGCACAAGGTCTTCGGCACCGTGCTCGGCCCGGACAACGGCTTCGCCTGGGCCCTGGCCGTGTTCTTCCTGGTCTTCACGCTGCGCGTGGTCCTCATCAAGCCTGCGCTGAGCCAGATGCGCGCGGGCCGCAAGATGGCCAAGTTCGCGCCGCACATCCAGAAGCTGCGCGAGAAGTACAAGAACGATCGCCAGCGCATGGCGCAGGAGATGCAGAAGCTCCAGTCCGAGCACGGGGTCAACCCGCTCGGCGGCTGCCTGCCCGCGCTGCTGCAGATCCCGGTCTTCCTGAGCCTGTTCCACGTGCTGCGGAACTTCCACCCGGGCGCGCAGAGCAACTTCATCTTCGACAAGGCCGGCGTCGACTCGTTCATCCAGGCCGACATCTTCGGTGCGAAGCTGTCGAACTGGATCACCCAGCCCGCGACGGAACTGGCGCTGTTCGGCACCGACCGGACCTCGATGATGATCGTCGGCATCCCGCTGATGCTGATCGCCTCGGTCGCCACCTACTTCACCATGCGGCTGTCGGTGAAGAAGCAGACCGACGCCTCGATGGCCAACCCGCAGTCGGCGATGATGGCCAAGTTCATGATGTACATCGCGCCGATCGGTGCGATCGTCTCCGGCTGGTTCCTGCCGATCGCCGTCCTGCTGTACTGGCTGGCCAACAACGTCTGGACGCTGGGTCAGCAGCACTTCCTGACCAAGAAGATCGACGCGGAGCAGGAGCGCGAGCGGCAGAAGGAGATCGAGGCGAAGAAGGCCACGCCTCGTCCCAAGCCGGGGCAGAAGCCGGTCCGCGACGCCAAGGCCGAGACCTCCTCGGAGGAGGGCGAGGCCGCCACGGCCACCGCGACCGAGGCCAAGCCGTCCAAGCCCGCACCTGGTCAGCGGCCAGGCGGCAAGCCCGGCGGGAAGAAGAGCCAGCCGAAGAACCGCCCTGGTAAGCAGGCGTCCAGAGCCAAGAAGAGGCGTTAGACAACGTGTGAGCAAAGGCCGGTGGATCTTGTGACCACCGGCCTTTCGCGTCCGGTAAAGTCCGGTTTTACCGAACCGGGAACCGATCGGGACCGCCGGTCGTTGGATCTGGAGACGGCGCAAGAACGCCCAGGAGGATGAGTTGCGCACAACGAGCAACCCCGCGTTCCGCAAGCTGCCGGAAATGGCCGGTGGCTACGCGAACTTCAACTACGGCCAGGGACAGCAGTCGTCCTACGGCCAGGCGCCGGCTGCTCCGCCGCAGGCCGCGCGACCGATGACGATCGACGACGTGGTCACCAAGACCGCGATCACGCTCGTGCTGGCGGTGATCACCGCGACGCTGACCTTCCTGGTCGGTCCCCCCGCGGTCGTTCTGGCGCTGCCCGCGGCGCTGGTCGCCCTGGTGATCGCGCTGGTCATCGTCTTCACCAAGAAGGTCCGGCCGGCTCTGGTCGTGGCCTACTCGGCGCTGGAGGGCGTGTTCCTCGGCGGCATCAGCTACTTGTTCGCGTCGCTGTTCAGCCCGAGCATCATCATGCAGGCGATCGTGGGCACCCTCGGTGTCTTCGCTGCGATGCTGGTCGTCTACAAGACCGGCGCGATCCGGGTGACGCCGAAGCTGACCAAGTGGATCATCGGCGCGGTCGCGGGTGCGGCAGTGCTGATGCTGGTCAACCTGGTCGCCAGCTTCTTCATGCCGGGCGGTTTCGGCCTGCGCGAGGCGGGCCCGCTGGGCATCGGCTTCAGCCTGCTGTGCATCGGCATCGCGGCGTTCAGCTTCCTGCTGGACTTCGACGCCGCCGACAAGGCGATCCGCAGCGGTGTTGACGCCAAGTTCGCCTGGTACATCGCCTTCGGCCTGATGACCACCCTGGTCTGGCTGTACCTCGAGATCCTCCGCCTGCTGTCGTACTTCTCCAGCAGCGACTGACCGGGATCCCCGCAAGACCCGACATTGGCCGCCACCCCGAGGGGTGGCGGCCAATGTCGTTGGGGGTTACCTGTTCGCGGCGGCCGCCGCTGTTTCAGGTGTGGGACTCACCCGGCACCGCCGCGGGTTCTGAGGTGGTCCTCCTGTGAGGACGTGCCGACGTCGTGTAATGGCTACATGAGTCGGCGCGCCCGGAGCAGGAGGGCCGCCTCAGGTTCCGCTACCCGCACCGCCATGCAGATGGAGCACGGAATCTGAACCAGGTCAGCTGAGGCGTTCGAGGACCATGGCCATGCCCTGGCCGCCGCCGACGCACATGGTCTCCAGGCCGAACTGCTTGTCGTGGAACTGGAGGGAGTTGATGAGCGTCGTGGTGATGCGGGCACCGGTCATGCCGAAGGGGTGGCCGACGGCGATCGCGCCACCGTTGACGTTCAGCTTCTCCAGCGGGATGCCCAGGTCCTTGTAGGACGGGATGACCTGCGCGGCGAAGGCCTCGTTGATCTCCACCAGGTCGATGTCGTCGATGCTCATGCCCGCGCGCTTGAGGGCCTGCTTCGACGCCTCCACCGGGCCCAGGCCCATGATCTCCGGCGACAGGCCGGACACGCCGGTCGACACGACGCGGGCCAGCGGCGTCAGCCCGAGCTCCTTGGCCTTGGTGTCGCTCATGATGACCAGCGCCGCGGCGCCGTCGTTGAGCGGGCAGCAGTTGGCGGCGGTGATCCGGCCGTCGGGGCGGAACACCGGCTTGAGGCCGGCCACGCCCTCCTTGGTCACGCCCGCGCGCGGGCCGTCGTCGGCGGAGACCACGGTGCCGTCCGGGGTGGTGACCGGGGTGATCTCGCGGGACCAGAAGCCGTTGGCGATGGCCTTCTCGGCGAGGTTCTGCGAGCGGACGCCGAAGTCGTCCATCTCGTCGCGGGTGACGCCCTTGAGGCGCGCGAGGTTCTCCGCGGTCTGGCCCATCGGGATGTAGACGTCGGGCACGAGGTCGAGCTCGCGCGGATCGGTCCAGTTCTCCGCGCCCTGCTCGGCGGTCTGCTGGGTGCGGGCCTCGGCGTCGGCGAACAGCGGGTTGTGGGTGTCCGGCAGCGAGTCGGAGGAGCCCTTGGCGAAGCGCGACACCGCTTCGACACCGGCGCTGATGAACACGTCGCCCTCACCGGCCTTGATGGCGTGCAGCGCCATCCGGGTGGTCTGCAGGCTCGACGAGCAGTAGCGGGTGATGGTGGTGCCGGGCAGCTGGTCGTAGCCGAGCTCGACCGCGACCACCCGGGCCATGTTGAAGCCCTGCTCGCCGCCGGGCAGACCGCAGCCCAGCATCAGGTCGTCGATGTCGGCGGGGTTGAGCTCGGGGACCTTGTCCAGGGCGGCCTTGATGATCTGGGCGGTCAGGTCGTCCGGACGGATGTCCTTCAGCGATCCCTTGCCGGCGCGCCCGATCGGGGACCGCGCGGCGGAGACGATGACTGCTTCGGGCATGGGGAACTCCTTCGTTCGCCGGGGCGCGAAAACTCGTTACTGACGAGTCACTTTAAGGGCGTTGAGACCATCTTGGCCGTGACGCCACTCACCGACAACCCCCATACCAACCGGTCGGTACCTCAGGCCCGACCGGATTCCAGTGGAAGTCAGGAATCCGATTTCCACTGAAATCCGGTCAACCCAGGCCGCGGCCGGGGGCGCGGAGGTGGAGGCGGCGGTTGAGGTGGGCGACGATGCGGCTGGTGGGGCGGCGGGCCTCGGCCGTTTCCGATCGGGTCGGGGCCGGCGGCAGCGGGCCGCCCTGCCAGGCGCCGATGGCCATGCACATGACCGGCAGCAGGATCTCCGCCGCAGCCTCGTAGCCCGCGCCGGACGGGTGGAACCGGTCCGGGCTGAAGAACTCCGCCGGCCTGGTCAGGAACTCCGGTGAGAGCAGGTCGGCGAGCGGGACCGCGTAGCCGCCGGCGGTCTCCACGCTGCGGCGCTGCGCGCGGGCCAGCGCGATGCTCCAGCGGCTGGCCACCGAGCGCAGCGGCTGCGGGATCGGCCGGATCGACCCGAGGTCCGGGCACGTGCCCACGACGACCTTCACGTCCGCCTCGACCAGCCGCCGGACCTGCTCGGCCAGCAGCTCCGCGCACCGCGAGACCGGCAGCTTCGAGGTCACGTCGTTGGCGCCGATGATGATCAGCACCACCTCCGGGGGCTGCCGCAGGGCCGCGTCGACCTGCGCGGACAGCTCCCGCGTCGTCGCGCCGACGATGGCGTGCGTGGTCAGCGCGACCGGCCCGTCCAGCTCCTCGGCCAAGCCCTGCGCCACCCGGACGCCGGGCAGCTCGCTCGGGAAGTTCGCGCCCAGCCCCGCGGCGGAGGAATCCCCGAGCACCGCCATCTCCAGCGGCCGGACGTCTTCGGGGACCTCGCTGCGCGCCACCGGGCCGACACCGGTGGGCAGGTGCACGCCGTCGGCGCGCAGCGGCTCGGCGATCGGCGGTCCGATGACCCTTCGCGCGTGCCCGGCCTGACCGTTGAGCAGGCCGTAAGCCGCTCCGGACAGGCCACCCGCGGTACCTGCGGCCAGCAGTGCGAGCCGCAAAGCCTTCGTCGCGATCATCTCGGCCCCTCCCTCCACACCACCCCGGGGACCGGGAATGTAGACCCGTCGCACCAGGGATGCGCTCGGCGAAACGCCTACACCCCGCTACTGGATAGACGCCGCCGAGCCGAAAAAACTTCCCTGACCGTGTGTCGTCCGGAAGGTCCCTTGGGTTAGCGCCTGAACAGGCGATTACGCTCGGCATCACACCCGCGCCGGAGACCCGCCGGGCGGGACCGACCGACGACTGAGGACGAGGCGTGGACTACGTCGAGCACGTCACCGAACTGGTGGGCAACACTCCGCTGGTCCGGCTGAACGCGGTGGCCACCGGCAAGACCCCGGTGCTGGCGAAGGTGGAGTACCTCAATCCCGGCGGCAGCGTGAAGGACCGCATCGCGCTGCGCATGATCGAAGCCGCGGAGGCTTCCGGCGAGCTCAAACCAGGCGGCACGATCGTGGAACCGACCTCCGGCAACACCGGTGTCGGCCTGGCCATGGTCGCCCAGCGCAGGGGTTACCGCTGCGTGTTCGTCTGCCCGGACAAGGTCAGCGAGGACAAGCGCAACGTCCTCAAGGCCTACGGTGCCGAGGTCGTGGTGTGCCCGACCGCGGTGGAGCCCGAGCACCCGGAGTCCTACTACAGCGTCTCCGACCGCCTGGTCGAGGAGATCGACGGCGCCTGGAAGCCCAACCAGTACGCCAACCAGCAGAACCCCGAGTCGCACGTGCACTCCACGGGCCCGGAGATCTGGGAGCAGACCGAGGGCAAGGTGACGCACTTCGTTGCCGGCATCGGCACCGGCGGCACCATCTCCGGCACCGGCGAGTACCTCAAGAAGGTCTCCGGCGGCAAGGTCAAGGTCATCGGCGCGGACCCGGAGGGCTCGGTGTACTCCGGCGGTCACGGCCGCCCCTACCTGGTCGAAGGTGTCGGTGAGGACTTCTGGCCGAGCACCTACGACAACGGGATCTGCGACGAGATCGTGCCGATCTCCGACGCCGAGTCCTTCCAGATGACCCGTCGCCTGGCCAACGAGGAAGCGCTGCTGGTCGGCGGTTCCTGCGGCATGGCGGTCGCCGCCGCGCTCAAGATCGCCGAGACCGCGAGCCCGGACGACGTGATCGTGGTGCTGCTGCCCGACGGCGGTCGCGGCTACCTCGGCAAGATCTTCAACGACTCCTGGATGGCCTCCTACGGCTTCCTCTCGCCCGACGCCGCCGGCGGATCCGTGGGCGACGTGCTGCGCCGCAAGGACGGCACGGTTCCCGAGCTGGTGCACACCCACCCCAGCGAGACCGTCGCGGAGGCCGTGGCGATCCTGCGCGAGTTCGGCGTCTCGCAGATGCCGGTCGTGCGCGCCGAGCCGCCGATCATGGCCGCCGAGATCGCGGGCGCGGTCAACGAGCGGGACCTGCTGGACGCGCTGTTCGCGGGCCGCGCGAACCTCGCCGACACCGTCGAGCAGCACATGTCGCCGCCGCTGCCGACCATCGGCGCTGGTGAGGAGATCAGCTCGGCCATGTCGGCGCTGACCGGTGCGGACGGTGCGATGGTGCTCATCGACGGCAAGCCCGCCGGCGTCGTGACCCGCCAGGATGTGCTCGGATTCATCGCGGGTCGATGACGAGTTGGTGCTGAAACACCACTGCGCTCTGGCCTGATCAGATAGCGTAGGGCCGAAGTATGCCCAGGACTTTGGACGCCGCAAGGGAGTAGTACCCGATGAGCTCTCCGCAGCCGCCGGACGGCGGTCAGCAGGGTTCGGATCCGATCTCGAACCGGATGGACCCCCAGGACGAGAACCAGGCGGGCGGTGACTCGACCCAGGTCGTCCGGCCCGTCCAGTCGCAGGGGCAGCAGCCTCCGTCGGAGGCGACGCAGGTCGTCCGGCCCGCAGGCCAGCCGCAGGGTGGTGACTCCACCCAGGTGGTGCCGCCGTCGATGCAGCCGCCGCAGCCGATGTACCAGCAGCCCGGTGGTGGGGACGCGACGGCCATGGTGCCGCCGTCGATGCAGCCCCCGCAGCCGATGTACCAGCAGCCCGGCACGCAGAGCCAGCCCGGCGGATTCCCCGCGCAGCCGCCGCAGCAGCCGGGCACTCCCGGCAGCGGCTTCCCGGCTCCGCAGGCCCAGGGCGGTTTCCCGCCCCCGCAGGCCGGCGGCTTCCCGGGCCAGGGCGAGCCGGGCAACCCGCAGCTGGCCAAGGTGTGCGCGATCCTGGGCATCGTCCTCGGTGTTCTGGGAATTCTCGGCGGGTTCTTCAGCTTCGCAGGTCTCGCGGCGCTGTCGGCGATGTCCTCGCAGGCCGCGGAGCTCGGCGTGGACGTCCCGCCGGTGGGCTTGCTGTACGTCCTGGTCGTCGTCAGCATGCTGCTGTCCATCGCCTACGCGGTCGGTGGTGTCCTGCTGCTGAAGCGGCGTTCCCTCGGCGCGATGATGATCGGTGGTGCCGCGGCCGTCGGCGTCGTCGTCGCCATCATCCAGCTGATCATGATGCCCAGCGGGATCTCCGGTTGGTTGGGCGTCCTCTTCGGCATCGCGCTCGCCGTGCTGGCGTTCCTGCCCGCGGTCCGCGAGTGGGCCAACGCCGGTTCGGGCGCCCCGGCGCCGCAGGCCGGTGGCTACGGCCAGCCGCAGGGCGGCTACGGCCAGCAGGGCTTCGGCCAGCAGCAGCCGCCGCAGCAGTTCGGCCAGCCCGGACCGCCGCAGCAGTTCGGTCAGCCCCAGCCGGGCTACGGTCAGCAGCCCCCGCAGCAGGGCTACGGCCAGCAGCAGCCCCCGCAGGGCTACCCGCAGGCCGGTGGCTTCCCGCAGCAGGGCGGCTACCCGCAGCAGCCCGGCCAGCCGCCGCAGCCGCCGCAGTGGTGAGCTGAGCTCAGCGTCCGAGTGCCCCCGGCCCCCAGGTCCGGGGGCACTTCGCTTCTCAGGCCCGGGTCGGCGGATCTGCGCTGGAGTAATACGCTGCTCCACATGAGTGACGGCTTCGCCACCCGCGCGATTCACGCGGGCCAGGAGGCAGACCCGACGACCGGTTCGGTGATCGTGCCCATCCACGCCACCTCCACCTACGCCCAGGACGGCGTCGGAGGGATGCGCTCGGGCTACGAGTACTCCCGCACCGGCAACCCGACCCGGACCGCGCTGGAGCGCTGCCTGGCTGAGCTGGAGAACGGCAGGCACGCGCGCGCCTACGCCTCCGGCATGGCGGCCACCGACGCGGTGCTGCGGTCCGCGCTGCGCCCGGGTGATCACCTGGTGATCCCGGACGACGCCTACGGCGGCACCTTCCGGCTGATCGACAAGGTGCTCTCCGGCTGGGGCATCTCCTACACGCCCGCCCCGGTGTCGGACGTGGACGCCGTGCGCGCGGCGATCCAGGAGAACACCAAGCTGGTCTGGCTGGAGACGCCGACCAACCCGCTGCTCAACATCGGCGACATCGCCGCGCTGGCGCAGGTCTCCGCCGATGCGGGCGTGAAGTTCGTCGTGGACAACACCTTCGCCTCGCCGTTCCTGCAGCAGCCGCTGGAGCTCGGCGCGACCGCGGTGGTCCACTCGACGACCAAGTACCTCGGCGGGCACTCCGACGTGGTCGGCGGCGCGGTGGTCACCTCCGACGACGAACTGGCCGAGCAGCTGGCGTTCCTGCAGAACGGCGCGGGCGCGGTGCCCGGGCCGTTCGACGCGTTCCTGACGATGCGCGGTCTCAAGACGCTCGCGGTGCGCATGGAGCGGCACAGCGCGAACGCCGAGCGGGTCGTCGCGGCGCTGAGCGGTCACCCCAAGGTCGCCAAGGTGCTCTACCCGGGCCTGCCCGAACACCCCGGGCACGAGGTCGCCACCAAGCAGATGAAGCACTTCGGCGGCATGGTCTCGTTCCTGCACGCCGACGGTGAGCAGGCCGCCCTGGACGTCTGCTCCCGCACGCGGCTGTTCACCCTCGCCGAGTCCCTCGGCGGCGTCGAGTCGCTGATCGAGCACCCGGGCCGGATGACGCACGCGAGCACCGCGGGTTCGATGCTGCAGGTCCCGTCGGACCTGGTCCGCCTGTCGGTGGGCATCGAGGAGGCCGACGACCTCGTCGAGGACCTGCTCGCCGCGCTCGGCTGATCACCTGGGCGGTCGTGCCCGGGACCCGTTCCCGGGCGCGCCCGTCACCGGGCCACGAACGGGTCTGAGCCGCCCGGGGACGGCGGCGCATCGGCCGTCTCGCGCGGGGCGACGGGCAGGTCGCTGGGCCGCAGGCAGCCGCCGATGAGCTCCACGACCCCGTCGTGCTCGTGGTAGGAGCCCGGGTCCTCGCAGCCGGAGTTGAGCACCACCAGGACCGCCGCACCGGACAGCGTCGCCGCGGTGATCATGCCGGCGAGCAGCGGGAACACGCCGTTGCTCGGCTGCGCCATGCTGCCCTCCAGGCGGTGTGTCGGTGCGCGCCTCGCGCTCGGTGACCGTGCTGCCCACTGAGCGTACCGAACGTGCCGCGCTGAGGTCGGTTTCGAGAGCCGAACCATCGTGCCCTCCGGTGAGCTCCGCCGCTCCTGCGCGAGGGGACTTCGGCGCACGCCTAGTACCCGTAGATCGGCGGTGGCACGATTGGCCCATGCAGCTCGTCGACCTCGACCGAATCCGCGAAGCGGACGCCCTGCTCGCCAAGGTGGCACGGCGAACCCCGATGGAGCACTCCCGAGTGCTCGGCGAGTACACCGGCGGCGAAGTCCACCTCAAGTGCGAGAACCTGCAGCGCACCGGTTCGTTCAAGCTCAGGGGCGCCTACGTCCGGCTGCTCGGGCTCGACGCCGAGCGCCGCGCGGCCGGTGTGGTGGCCGCCAGCGCAGGCAACCACGCCCAGGGCGTCGCGCTCGCGGCGCACCTGCTGGGCATCCCCGCCACCGTCTACATGCCCGAACGCGCACCGCTGCCGAAGCTGGCCGCGACCAAGTCCTACGGCGCCCAGGTCACGCTGCACGGCGCGGTGCTCGCCGAAACCCTCGCGGCGGCCAAGGAGCACGCCGAGCGGACCGGCGCCGAGTTCATCCACCCCTTCGACCACCCGGACATCGTCGCGGGTCAGGGCACGGTCGGTCTGGAGATCCTGGAACAGCTGCCCGAGGTGCGCACGATCCTCGTGCCCACCGGCGGCGGAGGGCTGGTCGCGGGTGTGGCCGCCGCGGTGAAGGCGACGCGCCCCGACGTGAAGGTGCTGGCGGTGCAGGCCGAGCAGGCCGCGGCGTGGCCGCCCTCGCTGGCCGCCGGCAAGCCCGTGCCGCTGACCGACACCCAGACGATGGCCGACGGGATCGCCGTGGGCGAACCGGGCGCGGTGCCGTTCGCGCACGTGTCGGAGCTGGTCGACGGGGTCCTCACGGTCAGCGAGGAGTCGCTGTCCCGAGCGCTGCTGCTGTGCCTGGAGCGGGCGAAGCTCGTCGTCGAGCCCGCCGGGGTCGCCGCCGTCGCGGCCCTGCTGGAGCACCCCGAGCAGGTCGTCTCGCCGACCGCCGCGGTGGTCTCAGGCGGCAACATCGACCCGCTGCTGCTGCTCCAGCTCATCCAGCACGGCATGACCTCGGCGGGCCGCTACCTGTCGCTGAGCGTCCGGCTGCCCGACCGGCCCGGTTCGCTGGCGGGCCTGCTCGCCAAGCTCGGCGAGCTCAACGCCAACGTCATCGACATCGAGCACTCGCGCATCTCCGGTGCGCTCGCGCTCGGCGAGGTCGACGTGGAGGTCTCGCTGGAAACCCGAGGTCAGGAGCACTGCGAGTACGTCGTCACCCAGCTCGAAGCCGTCGGGCACACGATCCTCGCCCGTCGCTGAGAGGAGCGCTCACGTGGCTGCCACCAGCGGTCCCGACGAACTGGACGCCCGGTTGCTGCTGTTGCTCTCCGACGAGCCGCGGCTGGGAGTGCTGGAGTGCTCGCGCCGGCTCGGCGTCGCGCGCGGCACCGTCCAAGCCCGGCTGGACCGGCTCGTCGAGCGCGGCGTCCTGCAGGGATTCCCGCCCGAGCTGGACCTGGCGGCGATGGGCTACGGGCTGACGGCCTTCGCGGTCCTGGAGATCACGCAGGGACATCGCGGACTCGTCGCCGAGCAGCTGGCCGCCATCGACGAGGTCTGCGAGGTGCACGCCACCACCGGCCAGGGAGACCTGTTCGTGCGCATGGTCGCCCGGTCCAACGACGACCTGCAGCGCGTGATCGACGAGGTCGTCGGAGTGCCCGGTGTTCGGCGCACTTCGACGTCCATCGCCTTGTCGACACCCGTGCCGCCGAGAGTGCGTCCGCTGCTTCACCGACTTTCCCGGGAAAAGCGAGCGGGCGTCCCGGAATCCGGAACGCCCGCGGACCGAGCGCACAAGCCCGGTATCGATTCTTAATTGCGGTGAAACCGTCGGAACGGTTTCACCCGCATATGCCCGGTGAAGGCAGATCAACAAAGGCGCGCGGCAACTCCAGCGGCTGCTCGCGAAAGAACTTCGGAATGCGAGATCAGCCGTTGAAGGGCTCTGCCTTGACGAGCGTGACCTTCATGTTGCCGCCGTTGGGCAGCTCGTACTCCCGGCTCTCGCCCTCCTTGGCGTCGAGCAGAGCTTTGCCCAGCGGGGAGCTGGGGGAGTAGACCTCGAGGTCGCCGTGCGCGCCCTCTTCGCGGTTGGCGAGCAGGAACTGCTCGGTCTCGTCCTCGCCGTCGTAGCGGACGGTCAGCACCGAACCGGGCTTGGCGATGCCGGACTCGGTGGGCACGTCGCCGACCTGCGCGGTGCGCAGCAGTTCCTGCAGCTGGCGGATGCGAGACTCGATCTGACCCTGCTCTTCGCGAGCGGCGTGGTACCCGCCGTTCTCGCGCAGGTCGCCCTCCTCGCGGGCTTCGTTGATCTTCGCGGCGATCACCGGGCGGTTGGCCACGAGCTCGTCCAGCTCACCCTTGAGCCGGTCGTAAGCATCCTGGGTCAGCCAGGTCACCTGGGTCTCGCTCACGGTCACCACTCCTCGTCGACTTCCGGCCCGCACTCACAACGGGCCAAATTGCAATTCCGTCCTTTTCTCAGCCAATGCCAAGTAACGGAAAAACACGGCCCTCAGCGGGGGCCGTGCTGCGCTCGACGATAGCACGCATCAGCACGCAGAGGGACCGGATTCTCCTCGCGCCCGACGTGCAGCGGGGCGCTTCACCCGGTTGGCCGCGTGTGAGTGGACAAATATTCAGGAACGTTGTAAGTGCAGCCGTACACCTCCCCGATGGTCGCTCGGGAGGATGTACGAAGCACAGTGTCCTGCCGACTCACGCCGTTCGCCGGATGGATCAGGACTTCGCGCCTGCCGACCTCCTCGCCGGATTCGGCGCGACCCCGCACCACGCAGTCCGCGGGCCGCTGCGGGTCCTCCCGCTGGACCTCCAGGGTGATCCGAACGGAGTGATCGTCGATCACCTCGAAGGCGACCTGCTTGCCTTCGATCGGAGCAGAGCCGATGTTGCGGTAGCCGATGAGCGCGACGCCCACGAGAGCCAGCAGCGCGACCGCGAGCAGCGCCCAGCGGAGGACGGGACGGGTGCGCGCGCTGCGAGCGCGCGAGCCGTACCGGTCCTGCGGGACCTGCTGCTGCGTCACGGCGGCCTTTCGACGCGGGCGGTGGATCTGCGGCCGGAACCACAAGGGGTGACGGCCGCGATGTCGGCTCCACCGGGAACAATGGAGGACGACATCCACGTTGAGTATCCCTGGAGCGCCCAGCGGAGGAGACGGCGGGGCCGTCGACGCGGAGGAGCCGTGCACAGGGCGGATGCTGCTACTAGCGGGAGGAACAAGCGGGCGATGGCGGACAAGCTGCGACTGATGACGGTGCACGCGCACCCGGACGACGAGTCCAGCAAGGGGGCCGCGACCACCGCGCGTTACGTGGCCGAGGGCCACGACGTGATGGTGGTCACCTGCACGGGAGGTGAAGCGGGCAGCATCCTCAACCCGGCCATGGATCGGCCCGAGGTCGTGGAGAACCTGACCGACGTGCGCCGGGAGGAGATGGCCAAGGCCGCCGAGATCCTCGGCGTCGAGCACCGCTGGCTCGGCTACGTCGACTCCGGGCTGCCCGAGGGCGACCCGCTGCCGGCGCTGCCGGAGGGCGTGTTCGCCACGGTGCCGATCGAGGAGTCCACCCGCGAGCTCGTGAAGGTGATGCGGGAGTTCCGCCCGCACGTGGTGATCACCTACGACGAGAACGGCGGTTACCCGCACCCGGACCACATCCGGTGCCACGAGATCTCCGTCGCGGCCTTCGACGCCGCCGGTGACCCGGACCTCTACGAGGGCCAGGGCGAGCCGTGGCAGCCGCTGAAGCTGTACTACTCGCACGGTTTCTCCCGCAAGCGCATGCAGCTGTTCCACGAGTCGCTGCTGGCCGACGGCAAGGAATCGCCCTACACCGACTGGCTCGCGCGCTGGGACTCCCAGGACCGCCCCGACCCCGACGACCGGGTCACCACGCGCGTGCCGTGCGGGGAATACTTCGAGCAGCGGGACGACGCGTTGCGCGCCCACGCGACCCAGATCGACCCGACGAGCCGCTGGTTCGCGGTCTCGTGCGACGTGCAGCGCGAGCTGTGGCCGACAGAGGACTACGAGCTGGTGCGCTCGCTGGTCGACACCACGTTGCCGGAGGACGACCTGTTCGCCGGCGTGCAGGAGAGGGTGTGCGCATGAGTGCCCAGGAGACCGTCGCACTGGTGCTGGCCCAGACGCCGGGGCCGCCGCAGGACCCGGGTGGGCAGGGTGAGGACTTCGGCAAGTCCTCACCGGTCGGCCTGGTGCTGCTGATCGTGTTCGCCGTGGCTGTGGTGTTCCTGGTCCGCTCGATGACCAAGCACTTGAAGAAGCTGCCGGTCGTCTTCGACGAGGAGAAGGCCGACGCCGCGGCCCCGGCCCACGTCAAGCGAGCCGAGGCCGAAGCCGCGAAGCGAGCCGAGGAGTCCGAGGCCACCAAAACTCCGGAGCCGGAGGAGACCTCCTCCAAGCCGTCACAGGCGAAAACCGACTGACCTCCGGCTCAGAGCGGGGCCACCTGGGAAACCGGGTGGCCCCGTTCTGCGCCGGGTGACCGGAAGACCGCCGTGCTCGGGTCCCCGATTACGGCGGTAATCCGGTTACCCCCACCGTCACCAGTGCGTTCGGAAGATCGAGATGGGAAGGTGGGGGTATGGCGAACCGGCTTGCGGACGCGACGAGTCCGTACCTCCTCCAGCACGCTGACAACCCGGTCGACTGGTGGCCGTGGTGCCCGGAGGCGTTCGCCGAGGCCCGCCGGCGGGACGTCCCGGTGCTGCTGTCGGTCGGGTACGCGGCCTGCCACTGGTGCCACGTCATGGCGCACGAGTCGTTCGAGGACGACGAGACCGCGCGGCTGATGAACGAGCGCTTCGTCAACGTCAAGGTGGACCGCGAGGAACGCCCCGACATCGACGCCGTCTACATGGAGGCCACGCAGGCCATGACCGGCCAGGGCGGGTGGCCGATGACCTGCTTCCTCACCCCCGACGGCGCGCCGTTCCACTGCGGCACCTACTACCCGGCCTCGCCGATGCCGGGGATGCCGTCGTTCCCGCAGCTGCTCTCGGCGGTCGCGGAGGCGTGGGAGGGACGCGGCGAGGAGGTTCGCCAGGCCGCGAGCCGCATCGTCGAGCAGCTCAACGCGCAGCGCTCACCGCTGCCGGAGTCGATAGTGGACGACGAGGTGCTGACCGGCGCCGTCGGCCGGTTGCGCGGCGAAGCCGACCGCGAGCGCGGCGGCTTCGGCGACGCGCCGAAGTTCCCGCCCTCGATGGTGCTGGAGTTCCTGCTGCGCCACCACGAGCGCACCGGGTCCGACCAGGCGCTGGAACTGGCCCGCCACTGCTGCGCGGCGATGGCGCGCGGCGGCATCTACGACCAGCTGGCCGGCGGTTTCGCCCGCTACAGCGTCGACGCGGCCTGGGTGGTGCCGCACTTCGAGAAGATGCTCTACGACAACGCCCTGCTGCTGCGCGCGTACGCGCACCTGGGCAGGCTCGGCGACGACCTGGCGGCACGCGTGGCCAGGGAGACCGCCGGTTTCCTGCTGCGCGATCTGCGCACGCCGGAGGGTGGTTTCGCGGCGTCGCTGGACGCCGACACCGAGGGCGTCGAGGGCCTGACCTACGTGTGGACGCCGGAGCAGCTGCGCGAGGTGCTCGGCGAGTCCGACGGCGACTGGGCGGCGTCGCTGTTCCTGGTGACCCCGGAGGGCACCTTCGAAGAGGGCACGTCGACGCTCCAGCTGCCGCGCGACCCCGACGACCAGGCCCGCTGGGCGCGGGTGCGGCAGAGCCTGCTGGCCGCGAGGGAGCAGCGCCCGCAGCCGGGCGAGGACGACAAGGTCGTCACCGCTTGGAACGGCCTGGCGATCACCGCGCTGGTGGAGGCCGCGACCGCCCTGGAGGAACCCTCCTGGATCGAGGCCGCCGCCGGTGCCGCCGAGCTGCTGCTGTCGACGCACCTGGTCGACGGCAGGTTGCTGCGCACCTCGCGGCACGGCGTCGCGGGCACGGCAGCCGGGGTGCTGGAGGACTACGCCTGCTTCGCCGACGGGTTGCTGTCGCTGCACCAGGCCACCGCCGATCCGCGCTGGCTGACCACCGCGTGCGAGTTGCTCGACGTCGCGCTGGAGCAGTTCGCCGACGCCGATCACCCGGGCACGTTCCACGACACCGCCGCCGATGCGGAGACGCTGGTGCGCAGGCCCTCGGATCCGACGGACAACGCCAGCCCGTCCGGTGCCGCCGCGCTGACCTCGGCACTGCTGACGGCATCGGCCCTGGTCGGGCCGGAGTCCACCGGCCGCTACCGCACCGCCGCCGAGCAGGGCTTGTCGCGGGCGGGCCTGCTGGCCCAGCGCGCGCCCCGCTTCGCGGGCCACTGGCTGGCGGTCGCCGAGGCCCGCGCCCAGGGCCCGATGCAGGTCGCCGTCGTGGGGCCGGACGAGTCCTCACGCGCCGAGCTCCTCGCCACGGCGCACCGCCGGGGACCGGGCGGCGCGGTCGTGGTCGCCTCGACACCGGAAGCGACCGGAGTTCCCCTCCTGGCCGACCGGCCCCTGGTCGACGGTGCCGCGGCCGCCTACGTCTGCCACGGCTACGTGTGCGACCGCCCCGTCACGACCACCGGCGAACTGGCGGACAAGCTCGCTCAGGCGTAGAGCGCGAGCCAGATGGCCACGTGGTGGCAGATGGCCGCCGCGGTGACCGTCGAGTGGAAGAACTCGTGGTAGCCGAAGGTCTTCGGCCACGGGTCCGGCCAGCGGGTGGCGTAGAAGACCGCGCCGACCGTGTAGAGCGCGCCGCCGACGATGAGCAGCACCAGCACCGCCACGCCCGCGTTCTCCAGCAGGTCCGGCAGCACGAACACGGCCACCCAGCCCAGCGCGATGTAGACCGGGACGCCGACCCAGCGCGGCGCGTTCGGCCAGGCCAGCTTGAGGATCACGCCGCCGAGCGCGCCCGTCCACACCACGGCGAGCACGATGGCGCCGGTGGTCGGTTGCAGCGCGATCATCGCCAGCGGCGTGTAGGTGCCGGCGATGAACAGGAAGATCATCGAGTGGTCGAGCCGTCGCATCCAGGTGCGCGCGCCGACCGAGTTCCAGGTCTTGCGGTGGTAGAGCGCGCTCACGCCGAACAGGCCGAGCACCGTCGCCGAGTAGATCGAGGTGCCCAGCGCTGCCTCGGCCGACACGGTCGAGGCGGCCAGCGAGATGAGCGTCGCGCCGGCGGCGAAGAACGCCAGCAGCGACCAGAAGTGGATCCAGCCGCGCATGCGCGGCTTGACGATCGCGTGCGGGACTCGGGAAGACACGGCGTTGGTCACGCCACAAAGGTTACGGGACCGTAGGTTTGGTCCGCTGTGACGTCTGTTGCAAACCGGGCTTTCGCGGCGTCCGACGCACCCGATCGAGACCTCAGAACCAGCAGCCGTGCGGGTTCTCAGGTGGTGAGAGGAGAAAGCGGCTGCGCCGCTTGGGCTCGGCGCCGATGGTCATCCGCATCCGCGTAGTCTCATCTGGCGTGGCGCTCAAGGTTCGGTTGAAAGAACTCATGTACTCGGTCTACGAGCGACGGCTCAGCCGGAAGCTCGATGGCCTGCAACATCCCAGGCACGTCGGCGTCATCCTGGACGGCAATCGCAGATGGGCCAAGGAAGCCGGTCTGGACGCGGCGCACGGGCACCGGGCGGGCGCGCGCAAGATCGCGGAGATGCTCGGGTGGTGCGAGGAGGCGCAGGTCGAGGTGGCCACGCTGTGGCTGCTGTCCACCGACAACCTCAACCGCAGCGAAGCCGAGCTCAACGCCCTGATGGAGATCATCGCCGGGGTGGTCGACGAGCTCACCGGTCCGGGCAAGTCGTGGCGGGTGCGGATCGTGGGGGCGCTGGACGTGCTGCCCACCGAGACCGCCGCCAGGCTGACCGCCGGTGCGCTGCGGACCGAGGGTCGGACGGGGATGCAGGTCAACGTCGCGGTCGGCTACGGCGGCAGGCGGGAGATCGCCGACGCGGTCCGCAAGCTGCTGCAGCAGCACGCCGAGGCCGGGACCTCGATCGAAGAGCTCGCCGAGGTGCTCACGGTCGACCACATCGCCGAGCACCTCTACACCTCCGGCCAGCCGGACCCGGACCTGCTGATCCGCACCTCGGGCGAGCAGCGGTTGTCGGGCTTCATGCTCTGGCAGTCGGCCCACTCGGAGTTCTGGTTCACCGAGGCCTACTGGCCGGAGTTCCGCCGGATCGACTTCCTGCGGGCGCTGCGCGACTACGCGGTGCGCCACCGCCGCTTGGGCCGCTGACCCCGAGCAAGCGAAAAGGCCAGGTCGGTGACGACCTGGCCTTTCCGAATGCGATCAGCTGGTTCAGCCGGCGGACGGGTGGTCCAGGATCGGGGCGTTGACGCATTCCGCAGTCTGCGGCGACAGGATCGGGACGACCGCACCCGCCACGGCGACGTTGTTACCGCAGGCCTGCACCGGCAGGACGCTGAGGTTGTTGTCGTTGAGGACGTTGATGCCGTCGTTGTCCGAGCTGTCGGCGTTGGCGACGGGGGCCAGGGCCAGCAGGCCGGCGGCGGCACCGGCGACAATCGCTGCCTTCTTCAGCACTTGGGTCACTCTCCTTTAGGAATTCCGCGGGATTCGGAGTTCACACCAACGGCCTCGGTCCAAATCCCGGTTGGGAGACCGAGTGTGGTGTGTTCCGGTCGCAAACTACAGCGAACATGCCCGTTGCCCAAATTCCGTAACCCCATTGTGTGAATTCGGATCCAAGAACCGCTGGCGGACGCGGAATGCGCGCGCACGAAAAAGGAGCGCCGGACTCGTTCCGGCGCTCCTCCCTCGTCGGCGAAGGCGTCAGCCCGCGCTCGGGTGGTCCAGGATCGGGGCGTTGACGCACTGGGTGTGGTTCGGCGAGGCGATCGGTGCGGTGAGGCCCAGGACGGCAACGTTGTTGCCGCACAGCTGCACCGGCAGAACGCTGACGTTGTTGTCGTTCAGGACGTTGATGCCGTCGTTGTCCGAGCTGTCGGCGTTGGCGACGGGGGCCAGGGCCAGCAGGCCGGCGGCGGCACCGGCGACAATCACTGCTTTCTTCAGCACAGCTTTGCTCCTTGATGAGATGAGTTGAGCAAGTGCGTGCTTCTGCCCGGAAAGAGTGAATTCCGGAGCGAGTGAAGCACCTGGCTTGAAACGTAACCAGGGGTTGTGGAAGGCGACACTCGGATACCACCATTGTGTGTACTATTGCCTCCAGCGCTCATGTACTCGCGAGTATTCGCCGAAAAGGTCCAGCACTTTCCAGGGCCGATGAATTCGGTGAAATCGGGTGCGCGTCCGGACGCGTACCGTCCAGGCGTGGACTCAGCGCGGTTGGTGTCCGACTACGTCCGGCTCGGGCTGCGGTTCGACCGGCTCCAACCCGGCCTGGTCGACTCCTACGCGGGAGACCCGGGGCTGCGGCTCCGGGCGCGCCACGAGCCGCGTCCGGACCCGCAGCGGCTCGTCGCGCGAGCCCGCGCACTGCGCGAGGAGCTGGGCGGTTGCGGGCTGGCCGAACCCCGGCGGCGGTTCCTCGACGCTCAGCTCACCGCGCTGGAGGCGATCGGTCTCCGGCTCGCGGGTCAGGAGATGTCGTTCGCCGCGGAAGTGCGGGCGTGCTTCCAGGTCACCCCGGAGCTCGGAGATCCCGACGAGTACCGGGAGGTCCACCGCGAGCTCGACGCGCTGCTGCCGGGGCCGGGGACGACGGCCGAGCGGCTCGCCGCCGTCCGGCGCCGCGACCGGCTGTCGCCCGAGCGGCTGGAGGTCTGCCTGGAGGCGGTGTCCGGCGCGCTGCGCGAGCGGGTGCGCGCCCGCTTCGGCCTGCCGGTGCAGGAGCGGGTGCGCTACCGGGTCGTCACCGATCGGCCGTGGAGCGGGTTCAACGAGTACCTCGGCGGATTCCGGTCGCGGGTGTCGGTCAACGCCGACATCGGTCACCGCGCCTCGAGCTTGCCGCGGCTGATCGCCCACGAGTCCTACCCGGGGCACCACACCGAGCACTGCCGCAAGGCCGCCGGGATCGCGCGCACCCAGCCGGAGCAGGCGATCTTCCTGGTCAACACCCCGCAGTGCGTGCTCGCCGAAGGTCTCGCCGACCTGGGCCTGCACGCGGCGGTGGGGGAGGGCTGGGGCTCG